>CAZAIZ010000079.1:0-6865 GCA_964485275.1 uncultured Pedosphaera sp. | reverse complement strand
CCCATGTCCCGATGGCTTGGCTATACATCCGACCGCTATCGCGCATGTCACCGGATTTTTGTACTTTGGCAGTCAGCCAATCGAGGCCTGTGGCGAGTGCCGTACCCGCGGGGGTTTTATCCTGCGGAAGAACCCCATAGGACAAGAGGCAAAGAATTGCCAAGCCGGTATCTGCTACTCTTCCTCCTTTGTTGGGCCAGTGACCCTTACTGCTCTGTTCATTAACAAGCCAATTAATGGAGGCGTTCATACTTGTCTTATAGGCTGATAATACCTGTGGGTTAGCCAGAAGGGGTCTGCCGGAGACACGCTGGCCGGGGGAAAATCTGAGAGCACGACGGTTGGCCGATGGGTCTACCCCGTTGGATCCCTTTACGCTTCCCGGGGCACCGCCGTTGTTTCCGCCATTGGTGATGCCTGTGCCAGTCCCTTTGCCGCCGGTTGCTCCGTCAGTTGCTAATGTCAATGCCACTAGAGACATCGGTAGGAGTGTTGTGATTCTATTTAACATGATATATACTTTCTCTATCTCTCTATCTATGTGTCAGGTTGCCCGACCTTTTCGTCAGGTTAACAAACCAGACGTGCGGTTATACAGCAAGGATACAAGAAATTACAAATATTTTTAAGCCGCTAAATTTAGCGTTTTTTGGCCTATTTTGGTGAAAAATTATATTTTTGATTGGGGTGGAGATTGCGATGGTCCTTAAGGTATGGTTGCTTTTAATGCTTGGCTCCAGTTATTTTGAGTCATGCAGTTTCTTCTTATAGTTGCTCTTATTATTATCGGATGCGGAAAATCACAGGACCAGGGCCCCAAGATTTCTGATGGCCCTTCCCCGAAAGTTTCGGCGGTGGATGGGTTGGTGGTCGATGAAATCAGTGGTTTATATTTTGAGGTAGGGCAGTCTACTCCATACTCTGGGACTGCAGCCTGGTATTACCCGGATGGAAAGCTAATGCAAGAAACACAAATTGAAGGCGGTCGTGAGCATGGGGTTGAACGTTGGTGGCATTCGAACGGGCATCGGGCAGGGCAATGTTCCTATGAGCACGGGATTTTGGATGGACCGTGTGTGCACTGGTATCCGGAGGAATCCAAGAGAGAATTGCAGGCCTTGTATAAGACAGGAAAAAAAGACGGCGTGGAAATCACCTGGTATCGCAATGGGCAAGAAAAGGAATTGGTGCGTTATTCCGACGGAGATAAGAATGGAGAATCTGTGGGTTGGTATGAATCAGGGGAAAAGGCATCGTCATACAATTGGGAAGATGGTGAATTGAATGGATCCGCAAGAGAATGGCATAGAAATGGAAAATTAAAGTCGTCGGTTGACTACGAGCACGGCAAGCCGATTGGGGATGAGGAGCATTGGTATGAAAGTGGAGATAAATCATCGGAAACCAAGTGGAAGAACGGGTTGCGCGAGGGCGTTGATACTCGATGGTATGACGGGGGGCAAAAGATGGTTGAGACGATCTATTCGAAAGGACAAGTGGAAGGTGTGTCTACCCGATGGCATGTAAACGGGGATAAAGTATCCGAGGAAATATATGAAGCAGGGGAGCTGAAGGAATCGCGTGAATATGATTCGAATGGCACGGTGGTTTCAGAAGAAATTATTGCGCCTCCTGAAGGGCGAATTCGTCAATGGGCAGAAGGTGAAATGGAGAATGGTTACACCGGCAAGGATGAAAAGGTTGTTATCATGGGGTTTGGGGATCCGGATGTGGTTGAAGGCGGCGACTGGGTGTATAATAATCTGATAATCGCGGGCAAGAAATGTCAGGTGCGCTTCACGGTCGAATATGGCAAAATAAAAACGGTTCGAGTTGTCTCCGGTGTAAATTGAGTGAATAGGTCAAGTAATAGTATTTTTCCGGGATTGGGTAGCCTATTGATCCTTTGTGCATTTTGCGGGTGCGGCGGCGAAGAGGAGGGATTCCCCGTTGCTCCAGAGCCATCGGGTCCCGAAGGGGGTGAGACGCAGGAAAATAATGCTTCGCAGATCCAACCTGCTGTAGAGGGTCGCTTACGGATGAAGCCTGATGAAGCCCCGGTTTTGGTTGAGATGAACGGGGTATCTTATCGTGTATATGAAATTGATGAAAAGCCTTATACCGGCAAAATCATGGAATATCACGCCAGCGGAATAGAGAAAAAAGAAATTGTCTATACTGACGGTGTGCTTGCACGGAACACCGAGTGGCATGAAAACGGCAATAAAAAGATGGAGGTCAAAATTGGGGCTGATGGCGCACGGCAGGAGACCTACTGGGACGAGTCTGGGAATGAGCAGCGGCAGCCTGCCTCCACAGCCCAGGCATTGGGAAGAAAGATGAATTGGACCCTTAGTGTAAATGCACGTTCCATCGATATTGCCTACCGGGGCAAGTCATCTGAGGTTATACGCAAGGGTTTCGGAGAGCCCGATGAAAAGCAAAACGGTGTTTGGGTTTACCGAGGCATGAAGGTGCAGACTGCGCAGGGGCTTATGACCACTGTGCGTTTTGCAATGCAAAACGACCTGGTGTTTCGGGTTTCGGTTGAGCCTTAAGCTGGGAATTATTGATCTTTAATTTGCGCGACTCATAATTATGGGCTAGGTTGTCTTGGCTCCTCGGGCTGGATTTTAGAAAGGAAAACCAGCCATGATAAGAAACACTTCGCGCTTCGTGCGCCTTCTCGGGATTGTTGTTTGCATCACGTTCATCGCACTCGTTACTAACCACGAATCTGTCCGATCTGCGGGTGGCATTACTCAGGTCAATGCCCAGGACAGGGTTCGATTATTGCGTTCGATAGCAGATGCAAGGGGCAGTCATCAACTGACTCCAGGTCGCTCTCAAAAAAATAGGGGGGGGATGTTGAAACAGGCTGGATACACTTCCCGAGCGTTTGAGTTCAAGAAAAAGGCCCTCAAGTCACAGCCCTTGAGCGAATCGTCTCAGTCGGGATTGATGCAGGGCTTGCCGGAGGGCACGGTGTTTGTACGCGGAGTGCCGGCTCATCCCACGCGTGTTATGGCGCGGGTTCGCAAGGGGGTAAGTGCCGATGATTTGGGCGCTGGTTTGGAGTCTTTTGGGGCTTCAATGGCTTCTGATCCCAATCAATCTGGATGGTTGGCGGTAAATCTCCCTGAGTCTTCAGCAGATATGGAGTCGGTCGGAGGGGAGTCGTTGCTTCTTACGGGAATGAAGGCAATTCAAGCTTCTGGTGTCCTGGAATCGGTTGAGCCTGACTTTCTGGTTAGTCGCAGTGTTGTTCCTGGTGATCAGGGTTTGGCGCAGGGCTGGCTGTGGGGCTTGCGAAACACCGGTCAGGACGGAGGGGTCGAAGGAGTTGATATTGATGCAGTGAAAGCGTGGGACACCACTACGGGTTCACGGGACGTGATTGTCGCAGTGATTGATACCGGCATTCGGTATACGCATCAGGAACTTGTTGGCCAAATGTGGACTAATCCTGATGAGATAGCAGGAAATGGTGTGGATGATGATAACGACGGCTACATCGATAATATGCACGGGGTGGATACCGTGAATTTTGATGGAGATCCGATGGACGACAATGGTCACGGCACGCACTGTGCGGGTACCATTGGGGCTGCTGCCAATGATGGTAATGCACACGTGGGTGTGGCGTGGGAGGTCAGCCTGATGGCCTGCAAGTTTCTCAGTGCGGACGGCTGGGGTTACACTAGTGGAGCAATTAGCGGGATCGACTTTGCAGTTGCCAACGGGGCTAGAATTCTCAGTAACAGCTGGGGAGGAGGAGGCGACAGCCGGGCCCTATACGATGCGATTGTGCGGGCGCGTGATGCAGGTGCGGTGTTTGTTGCCGCCGCAGGCAATAGCGGAGTCGACACAGATTCCCAGCCTCATTACCCCAGTAGTTATGATCTTGCCAACATCATTGCCGTGTCGGCTATTGACCGCCATGGCCAACTGGCGAGCTGGTCAAACTACGGAAGGAACACGGTTGATGTCGGGGCTCCTGGGGTGGATATCTTCTCCAGTGTTTCAGATTCAGACAGTAGCTATGCCTACTACAGTGGAACCAGTATGGCGACCCCGCACGTTGCAGGGGTGGTGGCGTTAATGTTGGCCAATAACGGTGGGTTGTCAGTTGTTGAGACCAAGGCACAGCTCTTGAGCACAAGTACGGCTCTGGATTCACTTGAAGGCCGCACTGTCAGTGGAGGCCTGGTGAATGCGGCTGATGCCCTGGGTGGAGGAAACGATGGCCAGCTGGAGATGAGCTTGCGCGTTTCTGAAACACCCCTGCGTGGAGGCCGGCCCGCGGCTTTGTTTGCCACCTTAACAAATAATGGCCCGGTTGCCGGGGCAGACATCATTGGCACACTAAATGGAGAACAGCTTGATTTCTCCGATGAAGGGGAAGGGGCGGACGAAAATGCTGGAGACGGCATTTACTCGGCAATCGTTGAGGTGCCAATGGATCGATCAATCGGGGAGGCGTTCTTTGAGGCCACTGCAGTGGCTGGGGACTTGTCGCCGGTGAACCAGAGTTTGACCGTGAGGATAATTCACCCGCCCGCCAATGATAACTTCGATGAACGGGCTGGTTTGAGTGGTCGTAAAGTCCTGCTGGGTGGCTTCAGTAATATTGGGGCAACGGCTGAGGAGGGCGAACGTCGCCACTACTATTTTGCGCCTGAGAAGACCGTGTGGTTCACCTGGACTGCACCGCGCAGTGGCCGGGCGGACCTGTGGTTGCGGGGGAGTAACTTCGACACAATCCTGGCCGTTTACAGGGGGGGCACCTTCAATCGCCTGCGTCGTGTTGCCCGCGATGATGATAGCGGGGGGAAACTCACAAGTCGGGTCCGGTTCAATGTGCGCAAGGGTCGCGCCTATCAGTTTGTGGTGGATGGCTGGGGTGGGGCCGAAGGCGATATTGATGGCCGGCTGGTGGTCAGGAAACGAAAGCCATTCAGCCGTAACCGGCAATGGTGGAGATGGAACTAAAAGTTTCTTGTTGGGTTGTAGGAACAGGCCCGGCACCCCTTTTTGGGGGCCGGGGCTTTCCTGTTGCCACCGGCTTGTCTTTTGTATAGCTTGTTTTTGTGGTAAGTAAGGATACAGAGCACAGGGCCTTTACCTTGATCGAGTTACTGGTGGTGATTGCCATTATTGGTATTCTTGCAGCGATGTTGCTGCCGGTATTGGCCAAGGCCAAGAACAAGGCCGGCCGGATCAAGTGTGCAGGCAATCTCAGGCAGATTACCCTTGCGCTGCAGGGGTTTGCCAATGATAACGGCAGTCTTTTCCCCTGGCACTGCACCATCGAATCACAGCGGATTTTCACCAAGGGACTGACAGGGGGGGCTCCCTTGCGCGGTCAGGATCCAGCCAACCGGCGGGCCCGAGAGGTGGAAACACTTTTTTGTATTCCGGCTCTGCGGGCAGAGTTTAACTCGGTTGAAATGCTCCTTTCGCCACTGGATGCAGAGGCGCGTGAGTTCAATGAAAACATGTTATTAAAATTTTCCAGCCTGACCCAGTTGGATTCACGCGGCCTGAGCTATTCGGTTTGCCATGGAGGCGATCAGCTTTCCCCCTCGACCATTGTGGGTCTTTCACGCAACACGGAGTATCCCAGCCTGAAACCCTTTGATACCCAGTGGGGGGTTAATCGCGGGAGAATGTATATGAAGGCGAAAAATCCTGCAGGCGTCACCACGCGCTTTGTGGGGCCTGATGAAATTACTGAAACTACGCCTCCGCAGGATATTAAGCGGCTTTCGATGGTCACCATGACCGGCCTCATGAAGGACCAGGGGCAGTTATCCCTGGCCGATGGGAGCGTGGACCAGTCTTCCGATGCGGAACTGGACGCGGCAACCAACGCCCACATCAAGGTGAGGGGGGGCAATGTGACTGGCTCACCTGATATCAGTATCAGCAGGCCGATGCAGCCTAGTTTGATTATAACGCCCAAGGCCGGCAAGTAGGGCAGTAAACATGAAGTGTGGAAAGAATATCTGCCTATTGCTGGCCTTCATTTTGGTGTCGGACCCTCTATGGTCCCAACAGTCCAGTGGACGTGCAGTGCGTGGCCGTGCAGCAACCCGGGCCAGGATTGCGGGTGTTTCATTGCAACAATGGCAAAGAAATACGAGCAAACAGGTTAAACAATCGATCATCAAAATTATAGGCAATAGACCTATTGATGAATTGAATGGGTTTCAAAAAAGGAGACTCACCAACTATCAAAGGCGACTGGTGAGCCGTACGCCGACTACGGGAGGGCAAATCGATTTGGGCACTTATTATCCCACTGAGGAGGGTTCGCCGGTTCGCTATCGGCCCTTAAATACGGGTAAGGTGTACAGTAATAATCCTGCTCAGGTTTTAATCTTAAAGGTTCTTCCCATGTCGAGCCAAGGTGGGACTGCCGGTGAAAAGATAGTTTTGGTAAATAAAGGCCAATTTGCTGTGGATTTAAACGGATGGTCCTTGGTTGATGCGGCTGCCAATAAGTTTGACCTCAATTCCATCATCCCTGCCTCATGGCCGCGTTCGGTTGAGTTGGATATTTCTAAGGATAACCTACGCATGAATAATGACGGGGACATCATCGATCTCGTGGATGATAAAGGTATCATCCGTGACATCTTTTCCTATTCTGAAGCCGAGGTTGGTGTTGACCGGTGGATTGTTCGTTCCAAAAATCGACTCAAGAGCCTGAAGTAAAAGGGGTTATTATCCTCGGCGCCAGCTAGAATATTCGCCAAACAACCCGAAGAATTTCTCCAGCCTTTTTCGGATGTAGCAGGGAAAACATCTTAAGTTTTGCCAAAATTTGCCGAGGCAGGGTTGTGGGCTATTCTTTGACAGA
>CAZAIZ010000078.1:0-6895 GCA_964485275.1 uncultured Pedosphaera sp. | reverse complement strand
CGAGGCCGCGGAGCAATCCATCGATTCTGGCGAAAGGGTAACCCTTTAATCGCCCAGTTTCTTTCGGCGTTTGAAGATCAGGCTGGTGGCCTGCCTGTTGCTGCCCAACCGCGCGGAAAGCTCCCATCCTTCCTTGCCAAGATCATTAAGGTTGTTTTGCAATGTTTCCGCACTCGCTTCATCGACCGAGATCACTTTATACTCCCATTGTGAATTTCCAATTAACTCCACGCCTTTAATCCCCTTCACCCGCTCGCCGGTAACCGCCATATCCTCGGAAAACTTTTTAATCTCATTGGCAGTTTGCTGAACCGTGCGGATCGTCCTGGAAACATCCTCCAACGTATTGGCTACCTGTGACGAAGATTTTTCCACGTTCTCCTGCGCCTTCTTGTTGCAGCCTATTGCCAAAACAACAAATGGGATAATGTATAGTATATATCGCTTCATAGTAATTTTATTCTATTCCTCCTGGAGGTTGGGCAACTGCCGTCGGTAATTTTATATCCACTACCTGTCCATTTTGAATGAAGAAGGTAACTGACTTGTGAGGGCTCCCTTGTGCATCAGTAATTTTCATTTTTTTATATGTCCATGCGCCTCCGCCCTGCCCCCAAGGCTTTCCCTGATCTGGATTACCGAAAACACCGAGCACATTCTGAGCTGATTGCCCCTTCCACCGGGTCAAATCTTTGCCGCCACCTCCAAAAGTCCATTCAGCACGTTGCCCCGTTGAAGAACTTGATTGTGAGTACCCGCCTCCTTTTCCCTTGCCTTTTCCCTTACCCTTGACAGCTCCTCCCGCAGAGCCAGAAGGAGGGAAAAGGTTAGCCAATCCACCCGGCGGCAAGCCTCCTCCTAAACCACCGCCACCCAAACCTAAACTACCCATCATCGCCATATTAAAGCTTTCCAAAGGTTCAGCCGGCTCCACTTTCATAATAATCAATTTCATTGCCTTTCCACTGGCATCGGTTAAAGACACTTCGTCTCCTACCCCAGGTTCTGCTTTTGTGAAAACCGCAGTATCATTCCCTCCATTTTTTGTAATCACCAGGTTCAGTCCTTCAGTCGCATAGGTTCCCTTGTCCATTGCCACCATACGGCCTTTAATTGTAGTGCCAAACTGGGAAACGTTATTAGTTTCAAATTGAATGAAAACCGGCTGAGACATGATTTGAGCCATTGGCGTTCCTTTTAGCTCTGCAGGAAGAGCGTCTGGTGGGAGCTGGTAGGTAAACCGTTTACCCTTGATATAGTCAGCCAATTCGATGGCTGGCGGCTCCTCGGCAACCACCGGATCCTTCTTCAAAATAAAAAACCAAATGCAGGCAGCTATTATAGCAATTGCCAGAAGGCTACCCAGAATTATACCAACAAGCTTGCCTTTTCCCGATTTTGCCGGGGCCTGCGCCGGTGGCGCCTCGGCTTGAGGAAGCGGAGGAAGTTCACTCATATATTAATACTCCTATAATAGCCGATTGTCTGGAAAGATAATTGGTACTAGTGAGAATGCATACTATTTTCATGGTAATCATATTCCTCAATTCCCGCCAGCAGACGGTAATTTAATATCAACCACCTGTCCATTTTGAATGAAGAAAGTAACTGAATTATGAGAATTCCCCTGCGCATCGGTAATTTTCATTTTCTGGTACGTCCATGCGCCCCCATCCTGTCCCCAGAGCGCACCTTTATCAGGATTACCAAAAATAGCGATCACATTGCTGGCAGGCTGCCCCTTCCATCCCTGAAGATTCTTTTTGGCCCCTCCAAAGCTCCACTGGGTAGTTCTCCCAACTGGAGGCTTACCTTGGCCAGCTCCTCCTCCGCCAGAAGATCCAAAGAGACCATCCAAAAGCCCGCCCGTCTCTGACTGAGCAGCCATAGTACCGGACACACTGCCTGCGGCCTCCATAACTGAAGTCATCAGTTCCTGCCCGGTATTGGCCTGCCCGGCTTTGTCCAACGCTTGATCAACCGTATCGAGCATCGCCATAACCTGTTTCTTCTCCTCTTCAGTCATCTTTTTCTCAGTCAGAGACCCTAGGGGCGTAGTTTCCTTGATATCTTTGATCACTGCATCCCAGTCATCGACCATATCCTTGGGCAGCCAGCGCTCCTCCATTCTCACCATCTTGATTTCCTCTGACTCACCTCCTTCTATTATTTTTTGAGAAACAAGTTTAAGTGTGGCTTCACTCTCAGCTTCACTAATAACTTCTACTTCGAGGTTCTTTAATCCCGTTCTAATCTCAGCCAAACTCTTTGGCCCTTTAGATTGTTGATCTTCCTGCATTCCTTTATCTATAAGCCTCTCCAATGCGGATAAAGCCATTATTTTTGCTCCTTCATCAGCCAAAAAAGAACCTACATCCGGGTTTTGCACCCAAGCGATATCGGCCATTTTTCCGCTAGTCAAAATATCCAGAACCCCAAGGATATCATCCCAATTATCTGTGAGCTCTGGCGGCAATCCCCCATCACCTCCCCCTTGTTGTGCTGCCTCGTTCGCAGCTTGTATAATCATGTCCTTCTTACTCTTGAGAACTCCTGAAAGCTTCTGCAAGATGGCCACGCTCTTGGAATGTATTTCCGGATCCGCATTAACCATCGATTTCTTCAGCTCATCATTGAGTGTTTGTTTATACGACGCAGGTAGCGCCTCCCACAGTACCTGAGGTTTGTTATCTGCCAATCCGTTGGCCACATATTTTATGGTGCCATCGGGTGTTGCAAAGGAATCCCCGCCAATAAACCCTTTGATATAGGGCCAACCAAAGTAAATGCCTGCTCCCAAGCCGGCAATGAGCACCACTGCTATTCCTGCAATCTTGGCAATTTTTTTCTTTCCGGCAGGGCTAGAGGTACTGGCAGTAGACACGGCCGCTGCCGGAGCAGAGGCTTGTGGAGCTGGTGCCCCAGAGGGAACAGCATCACCTTGCGGTGCTGGAGGAGGTTTACCCATTACAATAAGCTCAAATCGGTTGAATAACTGCAGGAACGTTAGAGCACCAAAAAGAATCTGTGTCCAACGCAAACTGTGAAAACAGGGCCTACGAAAAGAAAAAGGGGTAGCAACGCTACCCCAGCTCCTCGAGCTGAACAGACCTCTTTAGTTTAACGTACTTACTTGTTTGTTTTAGAGTCAGTTCAAACTCTGTATGTACATTGTATATAGCATTGGCCGTGCCAACAGATTGACTGCCTAAAACAACGGTAATTCACGCCAAAATTAAACATTTGGCGAATCGATAACCGGCAGATGCGTGAGATTTACGCCAAACAAAAAAAAACGCGCAACCTAGAAGTCGCGCGTGTGAAAATTGTGAAAAAATTATTATTTTTGTTTCGCGCCCTGCTCAATCCAACGCTTGATTAAAGCGTTAACAGGTTCAGACAAACGATCTCCCTTGGGAGGCATCCGCTCATCGTCGCTATCAGGCAAACTGATACGAGCCAGAATTGAACTCTCACCCACCTTGCCCGCTACCACAATAGGTTCGCCATCGGCACCCTTCTGCAATTCAGCAAAGCTATCTATCCTGAGTTTGCCCTTTTGCTTATCCTTACCATGACAATCTGTGCATCGGCTTTGGATAATGGGCAAAATATCCTTGTCAAATTTGGGCTCCTTGATGGCGGCAAATTTCTGCGCCTCTGCCTTGGCCGCCTTAGCGGCAGCTTCCTTGGCCGATTTCTCTGAAGAGGCTCGCTGGACTTTAAGTCGAGCAACCGTATTCAAGCTCTTGAAATCCTTATCCACTCCAAGATTGATGGCCAGATCCCTGTTTCCCCTCTTGGCCATCGCTTCCTGAAAACCCTTGACCTTCTCTTCAGTAACCTTGGTCTGCCAAAGATACAGGGTTTTCAGCTTTTTCAGGTTGTTGAGCTTTTCCAAGCCTCGATCGGTAACCGCCGTCTTATAGAGATTCAAATATTCCAGACTACCAATAGCCCCCACTATACTTAAAGACTTGTCTGTGACCTTGGTTTTCTCCAGGTGCAGCCTCTTGAGCTTGCTCAAACCTTTGATTGGCGTAATCCAAGAATCATCGGTATCAGGATGCTGAAAGGAAATCTCCACCGCATTAACCAGTTCAGCCAGGAGCTTGGCATCTGCCGCAGTGAACCCTTTCTCCTTGCCAAAAAGATTCTTTGTTATGGTGACATTATACTCCTTGGAATCCTTGGCCACATAAAGCACGCGCGCCCCAAGTTTTTCAATGGCAGCAATAGTGGACTTTTCATCTGCCTGCACAAAACAAGTCATTGCCAATAGTGCAACGATAACGGAAAAATTATTTAGTTTTTTCATTTTGAATCCGGAGCGAACGTTATCAAGCGACCGACAAAGATCAACTGTAAGTTGAGCTAATTCCCAGAATCTGCTTGTGCCTTCAGAATAAATTCCACCAACGGTAATGGGTCCTTGAGGCTGTGGGGATGATGTCCAACTCCCTCTTTATGAATCACCTTAATGGTTCCTCCGAGTTTTTCGTATCTCCCTTCTAGTATTGAGGTGTTTTCAGCCACAGGCACCACAATATCCGCATCACCCACCACGTGAATTAGAGGCACCCCTGCCTTGACAAGTGGCTCCAATCCATCAATCGGATTACCCTTAAACTTCAAGGCTTTCTCCTCAGTAAAGCCATAAGCCCTTAAACACACCTGCCATGCCCCTCCACCCCCTTTCCCTTTGCCCTTACCCCCGGGCCAACTCTTGAAATCACAGACCGGTGCATCACCATATATACATGATACCTTGGATGGATTAGCTTTGGCCCAATTATAAATAATTAATCCCCCACGGCTCATTCCTTCAAGGGCGGGCCGCTTATTGAAGTTGTGTTTGGCGGTCACAAACCCATAAAAATCGTTCCAGCGTGCTACTGCCTGTGAATTCCCAAATAGATTGCCTACATCACAATAGGCCACATGCCAGCCGTGCTTAAGCAAAGCCACATCCAGTTGGGGTTGATGCCCCCAAAAACGAGCACGCCAAATCCACGGCTTACCAGGCGCAGACGTATTTGGTTCCACCACCTTGCATCGGACTCCTTTCAGCTCAAAATCATGCATCATAAACCCATGAAAATTTCCTATTTTCCCTTTAAACCCTTGCCCAAAAAGAGAATTCGTAATCAATATCAACGTTAATAGTCTTCCCATGAGCAAAGTTTACCTGCCGGTTAGGATTTTGACACTGGAAATCCCTTGCCCGGAGCAACCCCAACCTTCAGCATATTTCCCCATGGCAATTATTCTCATGAAAATCAGTTTGAAATACTGGATAGCGGGAGGAATCGCTATTTGCATTCTCATGGCTTATATGAAACCACGCTAACCATCCCAACTATTTCTTCTTTTCGATGTCGTGGTTTACAGTGCAGCCAGGCAAGGCCTGTTGAAGTTTCTCTATTTTCTCCAGGGTAAGATGTGCATTTTCATATAAGCCGATTGTTTCGAGCTTAGACAAACCGTACAAGGGCCTCAAATCTGTGATCTGATTTGATGAAAGATCCAGTGCCACCAAATTCTCCAGCTTCTTTAAAGGTTCGATCCGAATGATCCGATTGTTCCCCAGATAGAGATATTTGAGTTGAGTCAATTCAGCCAGGGGTTCTAGGTTAAAGATCAGATTGGAATCCAAGCTCAACAGATTAAGTCTGGTCAGTCCATTTAAGGCAACAAGATCATCAAGCTGGTTTTCATCCACAGTCAGTGCCAACAGGTTCTTGTGTTTTGCCAGAGGCTGTAAACGGCTCAAACGGTTTTCAGAAAGGTAGAGTGAAGTGAAATGAGTAAATTGGGATAATCCCGCAATACTTGATAGTTGCCGACCCGTTAAATCAAGCTCTGTAAGCTGCCCAATCTCCTTAATCGACATAACCGAGACCGCCCTGGAAGGAACCAGCCTGAGGCCTCTAGAGTCAGTCCTTGACTGATTCTTCATTTTACGTAATGCCGCATGAATAGCTGAACCGATGCGAAACTGGTTTGGATCACCCCGATCAAACCGTACCTCCTTCTCTTCTGGTTGAGTAATTGGATCAGGGGAAGCCACCTCAAAAGGGCCCTGATTTGTCGGCTTAGCTGAATCCCAAGTCAACACATCGGCCCCTGAATTATTAGCCGGTTTCCCACACCCAATCCCGATGAGTAATAGTGACAAAACCAATGGGGTAAGATGAGCCACCTTAAGTACGCCCGGCAGCCTTTATAAATGGCTTTAGTTCACGCATCAATTTACGGAATCCATCCAGCGTGACCTGCTGAGCCCCATCACTCCACGCTTCGGCAGGATTGGGATGCACCTCAACCAAAAGTGCATCAGCCCCCATCGCAACTGCCCCCTTGCACATGGCCACAATCAGGTCAGCACGACCACATCCCTGACTGGGATCCACCACCACCGGACAATGCGATTCCTGTTTCAGAGCAGCGACTGACGAAAGATCAAGTGTATTTCGAGTGTAAGTTTCAAAGGTGCGAATCCCACGCTCACAGAACATCAAAGACGGGTTCTCATTGGCCAATATGTATTCTCCAGCCAAAAGCCATTCTTCAATACGCATGGACATCCCTCTTTTCAATAGTACCGGTTTGCCCGTGCGGGCTGCGGCAATAAGCAATTGAAAGTTCTGCGCGTTGCGGGTGCCAATCTGGAGAATATCGGCATACTCAGCCACCAAATCCGCATGACTCTGGGACAAGAGCTCGGTAATCACAGGCATGCCCGTTTCTTTTCTGGCCTTTGCAAGTAGCTTTAGCCCCTTCTCTCCCAAACCTTGGAATTCATAAGGGGAAGTACGCGGCTTGAAGGCACCCCCACGTAGGATCGTTGCCCCAGCCTTCCGGACCGCATGAGCTGTCTCCATGAGTTGCTTCT
>CAZAIZ010000077.1:0-6918 GCA_964485275.1 uncultured Pedosphaera sp. | reverse complement strand
ATGATCCAATCGGCACACTTAATAACGTCTAAATTATGCTCAATCACTACCAAAGTATTGCCTGCATCTCGTAATTTAGCAAAAACCTCCAGCAACCTTGATACATCATGAAAATGCAGACCTGTCGTGGGTTCATCTAACAAATAGAGTGTTTGCCCCGTGGAACGTTTGCATAGCTCGGAGGCTAACTTAACTCGTTGTGCCTCTCCCCCGCTGAGAGTTGTCGCAGACTGCCCCAACTGCAAATAACCCAACCCAACCTCAGCCAAGGTAAGGCAAACATCATGAATTTTAGGCACAGCTCTAAAGAATGAGCATGCCACATCGACTGTCATACTCAACACATCGGCCACATTCAATCCTTTGTAATGTATTTCCAGAGTCTCACGATTATAGCGCCGCCCATCGCATTCCTCACAGTTAACATAAACGGACGGCAGGAAATGCATTTCGATCTTCAACATCCCGTCTCCCTGACATTTTTCGCACCTACCCCCTTTCACGTTGAAACTGAATCGTCCTGGTCCGTAACCACGAACCTTCGCTGCAGGTAATTTTGCGAATAGATCGCGAACATGCGTGAACATACCTGTATAGGTAGCCGGATTACTTCTCGGGGTGCGACCGATGGGTGATTGATCAATCACAATCGCCTTATCCAGCAAATCCGTTCCATCGATTGACTTATGAGCGCCAGGTTTTTCCTTCGACCCATGCCACTTGCGGTATAAAGCCTTTTTCAAAACGTCATTCACTAAAGTACTTTTCCCGGAACCGCTCACCCCGGTCACACAGGAAAATGTTCCAAGTGGAATTTGGACATCAACATTCTTTAGATTATTTTCCGACGCCCCCTTGACAATCAACCAACCTTTTTCACCTGCTCTCTTTACCTCTTTTGAAGGAGTCTCTATCTTGAATTCACCGGTCAAATATTTTGCTGTAATCGAGCGTTTCGCACGACAAACCGTTTCAACGGTACCGGCTGCGACCAACTCTCCCCCGTGTACCCCGGCACCGGGACCCAAATCTATCAGGTAATCAGCTTCCCGAATTGTATCCTCGTCATGTTCGACAACCAATACGGTGTTGCCCAGATCACGCAGTCCTTTCAGCGTTTCAAGGAGTTTGCCGTTATCGCGCTGGTGCAACCCAATACTAGGCTCATCCAGTATATAAATCACCCCGACTAATCCTGCCCCAATCTGGGTTGCCAAACGTATCCGCTGTGCCTCACCTCCACTGAGTGTACTGCTTTCCCGATCAAGAGAAAGGTACCCAAGCCCAACATTGTTTAAGAAACCTAGCCGCGCCTCAATTTCCCTCAACACTTCGCCCGCTATCTTTTCCTCTATTTCCGTAAGCCTGAGATTCTTGAAAAATTTAGAAGCAGCAGAAACTGAAAGACGCGAAACCTCCATTATAGACAACCCGGGAACCGCCACCTTGCGCCGCTTGCACGCATTTGAAACCCGATATCGATCTGCCTTGCTTCCCCCCAGGGTGCAAGCCAGAACCTCAGGCATGAGACGCTGCCCATTACAGGCATCGCAAGGCTGACTACTCATGCAGCTCTTCACTCGCTTCTTGGTAAATTCGCTCTCAGTTTCCTGCATTAAACGCTCTAAATTAGGAACCACCCCCTCAAAAGGCTTAACTGTGGCCTTGCCGCCACGGCGAAAATTAAAAGTTATCTCTTCCTCTCCAGACCCGTAGAGAATCACCTTGCGAAATTCTTCAGGCAGCTTTTCCCAAGCCACATCAAGCCGTTGTCCATAATGCGAAGCAACGGTCCTAATAACATGGTTATAATAAATTATCATCCGACGCCCTCCCCGACGCCATGGGGCGATTGCGCCTTTCTCGAGAGATTTTTCTGGGTTGGGAACAACAAGTTCCGGGTCAAACACCAACTTCTTCCCAAGTCCTTGGCAAACCTTGCAGGCACCAAAGGGTGCATTAAATGAAAAGTGCTTTGGCGTGAGGGTATCATAGCTCTTGCCTGTCTTTGAGGAAACCATCTTGGTGGAATGCAACTCTTCATTCCATTGATCACTGTTAGAGCTTGAGCTTTTTTGAGTTAAAGCGAGCAGGCGCCCACTTCCCCATTTAAGGGCAATCTCTACAGAATCAGCCATCCGTTGACGCATGTCGGGCCCAACAACCAAACGATCCACAACCACCTCAATATGATGTTTCTTTTTGGGATCGATCTTAATACGGGTATCCACTTCGAGCTCGACGAGTTGCCCATCCACCCGGGCTCGAACAAAACCTTCACGCGCCAGTTTTTCTATTACATCGCGAAACTCCCCTTTTTGATGACTGATGACCGGCGCCAAAACCATCAATCGCGTTTTCTCAGGCAATTCCATCAATCGATCAATGATCTGGGTTGAAGTTTGCGAAGCCATCAGCTTGCCGCTATCAGGACAATGAGGCTGACCAACATGCGCGTACAAAAGGCGAAGATAGTCGTAGATTTCAGTGGTGGTGGCTATAATTGAGCGCATGCTTCCGCCCGCACTTCTCTGCTCAATCGCAATTGTGGGCGATAATCCCTCAATAAAGTCTATCTCAGGTTTCTGCATTTGATCCAGAAACTGTCTGGCATACGCGGACAATGATTCCACGTATTTGCGCTGTCCTTCAGCGTAAATGGTATCGAATGCCAAAGAAGATTTCCCCGATCCGCTCAATCCTGTGATCACCACCAACTGGTCGCGGGGAATCGATAGCGACAGGTTTTTGAGATTATGTTCCCTTGCTCCCCCGATTATAATCTCATTTGCCGCCATGCGAACTTGCAGAAGAATAAACGAAAATTATCCTAGCGGCAATTCTACGGATCAATAATCGAGATTTATCGAAAACTCCTTAAGAACCTTGGCATAAGGTTTAGGCAAGTCCTTCAATGCACCGTCTTGATCACGGTACTTGCCAAAATGCCCTCGCTTATGGGACTTATGCCAGGCTTTCGCTCTCATCAATTCGAACACCACGCACTTGCTGGTTCTCCCAATAATTTCGTAGTTTAAAACCTCGCCACTTGAAACATCAACACCGGGACCAGGCTTATCTCCGGGCAGGCTGTACCGTCTTGCAGGCCTCAACTGCTCTGTCACAATGTAAGTTTGATATAATTGCCTCCCTCCCACTTTTAGTAAGGACAATATCTGTTGAGGAATCCGCTCGACATCCAGTTCATCTCCTGAGGGTAAATAAGGGGATTTATCAGTTAATTCAGGCACCGCCAAAATATCAGTTACACGTTTTAGCCGACCTGTTCCGCGAATCTTGGAAACACCCTCCACAATGCCGTGATTCCAGCGTATATCAGCCGCCCCTCTGTCGGTACGAATCCAATCTTCACTACCTCCCATACCAGGCACGTAAGCCCCCTGCATTCTTTTACGCGGGAGAACTCCATTGACAGGCAGCGATACTCCATGAAGAACTCCGCTCCACAAATTGGCTCTTTTATTATTTACCGAAAATCTTCCCCGTATCTTCTCGCCTCCAGACATATAGAGAGCCTCAAGCAAACGCCTGTCATTAATTGGCTTTGTATCCTCGCTTCCCGCCCAGTCCTTCCAATACTGTAGATTTTGAACCTTGAGACCCACTGTGTTTGGAGCCGGCCCTCTTCCTGACAAGACATCCTGACCCGCATTCCATGAAGAGGTATCGGCCACTGGCCATAACCTTATTTGATTCATGTCGATAACCTCCACGTAACCATTCAACTGCCCCGGCACTATGTTGCCTGCAGGGTCAACCTGCACACCAGGCCATGAGGGAGGACATTTTCCACTTAGCTGAACAAACGATTTATGATTAATTCGATGACTGGGCACAGTGAGAATTCCCGATGCATCGTCGAAACCCATCACATTCAAGATTCCCGGCTCTTTGGATTTCAAATAAAGGGTTTGCCACGGCGTGCCACGATGGACCTGCCCCAGCCAGCCCACATTTTTAACTCCATTTCTTGAGACGTCCGGGAAAGTCCACCAATTAGCCCCTACATACGGGTCCTTGATAGTATAATCATTGCCGGCGACAGAAGTACCCCAAGGTTGATATGCATCATTTCCACGACATAAATTCACCCCAAAATAATGACGGGCAGATTTACCGCCTGCCGCCCGTGCGAAGGAGGCCATTGTGTATGTTATATTCAACGGAATACTAGGGTCAACATACGCAGCAGGCATCCATATAACCTTGGTTTCATACTGGTTGGACACAATGTTTTTACCGTTAAAATAGGTAGGTGCGTAGACGCGTGATTGCCACCCTTTTTCAGATCCATTAACCAAAGGATCGTTTATCTGGGAACTAATATCAACTTTTCGCAGTTTCCGGATGTTATTAATACTGGAATTCCACGTGCTGCCCTTGCTTCCCGGGGCCAACACAACATCATTAGCCGCATACCAGTACTTGGGGTTAGGCGTTGAATCCAAAACCAAGCTTATCTTCCCAGGTCCATAACCATTGGCCGATGCAATTTTAGCATCCCATATTGGGGCAAAGAGCTCATGTCCAACCATGGGATTGCCCAGTCTTGCTGAGGGCATGCTTAAAGTGCCATCAAAGAAATCAACAACCCTAAAGTTACTGTCCAATATTTGAGCTTTCAAAGTTACCTGAATATTTTCCAGCCGAATATCTGCCAAGGATTTTGCCGTGGCCCCCTTCCCGGAAACCCGGGGCACCGTCCCAAGATTAGACCAATTAACCAAGGCAACCGCAGAAAGTCCTGTGCTGTTTAAATCAACACTCGCCATTGCCCCAGCAACCGAAGGAATAGTAAATGTCACATCGGGTGTCGTGGGGTCCCCCATCGCCCTCTTATAGTATGCTGAAACGACACCCTTCACCCTTAAATCGGTGACCAGCATTCTGCACCCATTAAATGGCACATCGATCTCCACTGCCAACCGACCTTCAAGCTTGTTGCTATTTCTATTATAGGTAGCCCTCAAGGAAACTTCATTCAAAGAAGGCATGCGTCCCGCATAAACCCCGCCCCGATCTTTCACCCCAATCACCTTGGGAGATTTACGCTGATACCAACTGGCCAAAAGATTCCCTTCGGAAAACATTGCCGTTTTCCTCTGCAGTCCAGATAGGTAGACATTGTTCAAATTGTCCCTACGGAAAACGCCCTGATAGGCCGTAGGCAGCGCACTGGGAGGGTTTGCTGTGTATTGACTGAGCGTCCAACCGTTAGCTTGAGCCGCCTGAAGCGTTTGATAGGGCAAAGCTGGGTGGATATTTGTGAAATACGCGCTTGTATTGGAGGTCGCCCACAACCTCGCCTGTCCTGAAGCAACCCGCATTGGAGATTCATAATCTATTACCTTCCTGCCATTTAGGTGCACCTTAATAAATCTACCGCTTTCCCTTTCAATACTCAAACCAAACGCCACCCAACTTACGGGTTGCTGCACGACATTAAGCCCATCACTCCATACAAAATTATTCAGCTTCCACCTCCATCCTCCACCGTTATCGTCACCTGAAACTATTTTCACCTTATGGAGGGAAGACTGGGCCCGGGGTATATATTGACTTTTTGCAGCATCCCACTCACTCAGCCTAACGGTTCCTTCCAGGATATTATTTTTTATTCTCAGCGGTATCGCCGGCTCAAAGACTACGCGGTACGGGTGAAAGTCAATGCCAGCCTTATTCCGTTTACTCCATATGTATCTAATCTGGGCACTCACGTGCCCATCAGAACGAGCCGCTCCGAAGGAAAGCAATGGAGCCACATTGGCATTCAAACAATGAACGACATCCTTACCCCGTATTTCAATTTGTGGAGGCTCCGAATAGATGTCACCAATATTGGCCGCAACCTGGATAATTCGCTCTACTTCATTCGCAAAAGAACCTTGTCCTATGAACCCAGCCCTTCCCCAGGGAATCCCCGCCTCTGGCCTATGCCACGGGCCGATTGCCTCCTGATGAGCTCCCAACCCAAACTCCAGAGGGAATGGACTAGCCGGGTCAGGGACGGGCAGCACTTGGCCTCCAAGTATATGTTGTTTTGGTGCGGCGAGTTCATTGACATCCAATGACTCATTCAGCATCGCCCCAGCCATTTTCTCTACTGAGGCAGTCAATCCATCAATTTTAAATGGATAAACCAACCGCAACTTTAAAGACCCTTTTTTGGCTAACTTCACTTGAGTTCCCCTATAAGGACCTTCAACTATTTTCAGGATAAAATCATTCCTCCCAGGGGGGCCCACACTGTTAAGTTGAAAGACATGCTTGGGTGTTATCTCTCCTCCCAAGGCGTTATTCTGGGACTGAAGCATTACCCCTCTACTTTCTACCCGGACATAATCCCCAGATACAAACCGGGGAGGGTTCTGCGGCGAAACACAGTTAAAAATTCCCGATGGCACATCATAATTAAAAACACCCACTGAATTTAGTGAACGCGGTCCCGGTTGCACCGGGGGAATCGACCCCAAACCGCTAAAGCGAACTCTTGAGATTCCATCGAGCTGCGCTGATCTATGAAGCGACACCGAAGTACTGTCGCGGACTTTCACGTAATAAGGGATCGCATCAGCAAGACGGTAGGTATGACGATATACCAATTTGCACTCGGCATTTTGGAGTCCTGCAGGGAGAACCTCCATGGGATCCGGTGTTGAAATATTTAACTGCGGAACCCATCGACCGGGAGTAGGCGGTCTTGTTTGAGGATTAGGGGGAGGAACCCAGGCGGCCCATGCACTCTGCCCTGCAAGTTTGGCAAATGGCAGTCTCAGAGACAGGTTGTCATAATCTGTAAGTGAGGGATTGCCAGGGCCCATGGTCCAGTACCTAGGGCTGGAAGTATTAACAATGTTTGCTGGAACAGGCTGCCAGGGATTAGAAGCGTTTGCCCTC
>CAZAIZ010000076.1:0-6926 GCA_964485275.1 uncultured Pedosphaera sp. | reverse complement strand
GAGTGAGTGAAGTGGCTTTCGAGGTGGGTTTTCTTTCTTTGCCGCACTTCAACCGCTCATTCAAGCGAATCGCCGGCACTACGCCAACTCTTTGGCGGCAGGGGTGACAAGAATGTGGTGATCAGAAAATTTTTCCTGCGGATGCCCTGTTCGGCCAAAAAACAAAAAAAGCGGACCGCAGGGACCGCCTTCAATTGTTTGCATAATAGTTATAATCACCGAAGTTCGAGTGGCTTGCTGGCAATGAGCTGGTGCATTTTTGCGAGTGTGGCGGCCATTTTTTCAGAATCATTTTTCCCGAACATAATTGCGGCGGCCGGGGTCACTTTCCCAATAATATGACAATACCGACTATTGGCCATAATGCCTAAGAGTTCACCGGTTTGGCTAAAAACCAAATCTCCCTGTGTGGGGTTGAATTCGCCCATGATTGAGCGAATAAAGCCTTTATCCAGTTTTACGTAATCACGGTTTTTCGGGTCCATCTGGAAAATGACTTCCCCAAATTTGCGTCCATTCTTTTTCATGATGAACGCCTTCGGAAATTTAAACGGTTTCTTGGCCAGTTTATAGGGTTTTACTCCCAGAGCTTTGACTTGTGCAGAATTAGGCGGCCCAATCGGCGCGATGATGATACGTGGATCACTTTTCAGGAAGCGCACGTGGTGCAGATTTTGTGTCGCACCTCTTTCCTTGGAAAGATGGCCATGGGTGTCCTTCCAGCCAATAGCATTTGCTGCAATCCGCAAGGGAGTTTCCTTAACGTGCGTTATGGCATGGACATAAGGTAAATTCTTACGCGTATTGGGATCATATTCCATCACTTCTATGAGTACGGTTTTGGTCGTGAGATTGGGCTTGGAGAAGGTACGCGTAGCCCGGGTAGCAAAGTCCACGTGGTTTTGGGAATACAAAGCAGCCATCATGTTGGCGTTGATGGGTTTATCGCCAAGTTGGCGCAAGGCTTCTTCGTGAGCTTTTTGGGCGATTTCCTTATCGGCACGTTCATTGACGACGGTCTCCCTAAGACTGGTGTTTTCTTTGGCCGCAACGGCGAGCTTCTGCTCTACGCCAGCCTTGGCCTTGGTAGCCGCATCGGTTTTGACTTGTGCTTCCTTGGCCCTGCCTTCGGCGGCTTGCACCCGTTCTTTGGCGGTTTCTTGCGCGGCGATAGCACGTGAATTGGCTTTGGCGATTAGAATGTTAGCCTTGGCCGAAACCGCCATGGCTGCGTCAGCTTGGGTTCGGGCATCTTTGGCATCGGTTCGGGCATCTTTGGCATCGGTTCGGGCATCTTTGGCATCGGCTCGGGCATCTTTGGCATCGGCTCGGGCATTATCTAGTAAGCGGTTTAAGTTAGTGGCGTTTTGATCTGAGTTATTCAGTTGTAAATTGAGATCTCCAATTTCACCGCTAAGTTTAGTTACTCTCTCCACTAATTTTTGGTTTTCCTCGGTGTTTTCCTTGGCTTGTGTTTCAGCGTCTTTTTTGAACTGTTCGTACTCGCTGAGGATTGCAAGATTCATCTTTTCGGCATTTCCCAGAGCCTTATCTTTGTCACCCAATTTTTCCTCAACATTCCCTAGCTTTTCCTCTGTATTTCCCAGCTTTTCCTTCACGCTCCCCAAAGTTTCCTCGGTTTTCCCTAGTTTCTGTTCTGTTACGGTCTTTTCCTGCTCCGATTGATCAAGAAGCAGCTTGACCAGTTCCAAGTCCTGTGAGGGATCGCCCATCCCTGAACCCAGTGTCTTAGCTCCGCCTGCACCAGCAACGCTATGATCTTTGTTCACGCTGTCCCAAGCTGTGAAATGGATGAGGTTCAGCAGAAGAAAGTCGCAGATGATCAGAAGGAGTGTCTTGTTCATAAGGGTTCCTTTTTGGTTCTATTAATTCTGCTAAGCTGGAGAAGAATTTGCGCCATCCTCATCATCGCGAATGAGTGACTCACGTGAAGGGCGCAAATGTTTTATTTTTACCAGTGCAACACAGAGTATACCAAAAATGTTAGAGGCATAGGCGGCAGAAAGATTGATTGCGTCGGTTTCTATGAGTAGCTTGGCCGCCAGAGTCAGGGCGGTACCGGCGATGCCGATATAAAGGCCCATATCAAACAGGTTGTCTTCATTTTCCAGCAACTGGAGCTTGAGGCGGGAGTCTCCCTTGCCCGCCATGATCTCGCGTATTTTATTTGTGCAGGAGGTGAAAACAGCGATTTGTATGGCTGCAAAAAACACGATAAGAAGCACATTAACGAGGAGAGTGGTGTTGGCGGCTAGCATGGTATTGGTATTGTTTGGGGTTTCTATATTTTCTGTTTCTGATAGTTGGGGGACATTAATGGCAATCTGGTATTCTGAGGAATATGCAGATTGAAAAAGCATGGGCTCCGATATGGCAAAAAGGAGGACAAGTAGAGCGATGGCCATCGACCGCCTTCGTAGAATCATCGCTTGGAGGGACTCCTTGTCTACGGCCGTGAGGACGAAAAAACTGTTCCATGCACGGATAAGGACAAAACATCCCAAGCCGATCAGTAAATATTTCACCAGCAGTGCCCAGATCGGGTGATTGTAGCTGAAAGAGGCCACACTCCCCAGTGTGGGGCTTCCCCAACTGAGAGGAAGTTGTCGTTCCAGCAGGGCCTTTAGGGCCCCTTTCCCGCTGCTGCGGGCGGGTCCATTGATGGCTTGCGTTAGCCATACTTCTCCGCCCCGACCGTAGAGCATGAGATAATTTGCAACACCTTCGGGATCCTGACTCCAAACACTTGCTGTATACACGACGGGAAATTTAGTGAGTCTCAAGGGTGTGAACCCAAGTTCTATCCACTCTTCCCTGGAGATCAGTTGGTCCTTGCCAGCAATTTTGGCGAACAAGCCTTCTTCATTAGTGAGCCGATATTCGGAAGCCTTGGGCTCGCTGGATTCAACTGCCTTGAGTTCCTCGAAGGAGATTGAGCCATCGAGGTTTTCATCATAACTGTTAAAGGGATAGAGGATGGTTTGTATCTTGGCGATTTTAGCAAAGTCAATGAGTGCTTCAGAGGAGGAAGTGTGGCTGGTGATTTCCCCCATTTGCTCAAAGCTCAACCGGGTGCCCAGGGTAATGAATGCATGCAGGGTCCTCTGAACCCTGTTCGTTTGATCGTTTTGCAGGCTAACCAGTAAATCTTCGCGCAGCTCAGAGTGCAGTTTGCGGCGCCCATCGAGATACGCCACCAAGGCGGCGGCCGAACGGTACTGTGGGGCCAGCTTCCTGAGCCGGTAAAGGTTTTGTTCTGGTCCTTTAAAGTCAGCAAGAATATCCATGAAGTGAGCGCGATTCGTGGGACTAACAAAAATGGAGAGGGCACTGGGGTACTCCTTTGTGGTCGGAGTTCCGTCATTCCCCCCCCCTTTTAACTGCTCATCGCCCAACTCAAGTAGTGCACGGATAGAATTATCCCCTGAAGGTGGGTGCTCGTTTGCGATAAACTGTTTGAGAGCGTCAGGGATCGGTTCTTTTTTGGAACGCTCTTCGCGCACACCTCTGTTGCCAGAGAGGGATTGCTTCGCCGCTTCTTCCATTCCGGCACTCTCGAGCACTCTTGGATGTAGGGCCTTATATTTAATCGGGAAGAGCCAGCCGCAGAGGAGCAACGCTCCAGCCAACAGCCCATGGATAACGAGCTGCTGAAGCATGAAAGGTTTCTTGGGTTTGTGTTGTTCCACTATTTGTACCCGAATGGTTTAGTTATTTTCTGCCTCCCCAGGGAGGCACGGTTTCGACGTTAAAATCGGTCGCAATGTTCAAAACCGTGCACATCTTCAAGCGAGTATTGGTAAGTGAGGAATAAAAGCCAAGCGCAGGATATAAAGGACTCCAAATATCTCCTTAGTGCTTCGTTTACCCATTATTTGAGGTCTGAGAGGCATTTGTGGTTTTTTTCTTTTTTTGGAGTTTTCCAGCACTCTCTGCGTCTAACTCCTATAGTTTGTGGTAAAGCGGTTTTTTGACCGCGGGAATAAGGGATTCCAGTACCGCCGGATACGCCAGTATCCCCGAGAGACACAGGTGCCAGCAATTAGGTGGGCATGCTTTCTGATAGGTCCGGCTTTACCCAATTTTCCTTTTATACGAGGTGGATTAGGCGCATGCTCCCGCTTAATTGGTCATGAAAACGTCAACCATCTATATTGCAGTACTACTGGTGCTGAGTGCGAATCTTCGTGCGGAATTGCCTCCGCAGGTTTACGAGGAAATGAAACGAAGTGCTTCTGAGGTCCTCGTAATCACTGTATCAGCTGTGGAAGCGACGACCGATACCAAGGGTCGGGAGGTCACTTTTACCTATGATGCCAACGTGATTCGATCCGTTCGCTCCAAGACGGGCGTCGAGGCTGGGGGGAAGATTGTTGTTAGGAGTCGCCACCATATCTTTGGACCGGGAGAGGTTGGCCCCTCCAATCCGCGGAAGCTCAGGAAAGATGAAACGGTTACCGCTTATTTAACCCGTACGCGTAAAGAGGGCGTGTATACGATTGCCGCCGGGGGTCACAGCTTTGAAAAGGCTGTGAAGGGCGCAATTGTTGTCCATCGGGTCGCCCGGGCTCCAGAGCCGCCGCCGGGAATTATTGTAGAGCCCGCACCTCCCCCTCCTGATTTTGGTCCAGAGATGGAAGAACCCGGGTTTTTCCCTCCGGGCATGCCCATGCCTGAAGAAATGATAATGGGAGAAATGGGAATCCCCGGTCGGTTCCAACTGATTTCAGCGAATGTGGAGCAAAAAGGGAAAGCTGTGCCGATGGTCCTGAAGCTCGACACCATGACCGGGCAAGTGTGGCGCCTGAAAATGAAGGTGCGACAGGTTCTGGTCAACGGGCGCCCCAAGATGGAAACGAAGATGGTCTTTGAAGCGATTGCAACCGAAGGGCCCTTTTTCGAAGAACCCGGAGACTTTCCGGAAGATGATGGGGTGGAAGTTTTTCCGGTTGAACCGGTTCCCGTGCCCCAACCTCCTATCAGACGAAATTTGATTGAACCGGCCCCAAGGCCCCGCCGATGAAATCATTACTTCTTGCGATCACCTTGGCTGTGGCCGCAGAAAAGCCATATTCCGAGGATTTTACCGGCACAGTAGTCACACCCAAGACCGTGAAGGATTACGCCGCACTCACGCTTGAGGTGCGGCTATATGAATATCACCCCTTCATTGCCGATAAACCTGCTGACCTTGTTGCCGAGTTGAACCATGCGAACTACACGCACAAGGCGGGTAAGGAAACCAAGACCCAGTTCGCAATGAAGGTAAAGGTTAAGCCGGGCATGTCCTACTACCTCACCTGTTTTGTGACTGATGCCAACGGCAAGCGCTACCTTATGGGTGAAAAGGATGGCAAACGCGGTCTGTGCAAAGTGCTCACTGGAGGCAACCCCAACAAGGTGCACCTCATCCTGCGCGACCTGCGTAAGTAGGCTTGCTTGCCTCAACCCTTGGGCGTGGCTACAGTCGGCGTCCATGCAGACACGTATCCTTGGCAACTCTGATCTGGAACTAACTCCCGTAGGCTTTGGCACCTGGGCCATTGGCGGGGATGATTGGGGGATGGGTTGGGGGCCTCAGGATGAGGCCGATTCCATTGCGGCGATTCTGGAAGGCTTGGAATCGGGCATTAACTGGATTGATACTGCTCACGCCTACGGCTTTGGTGTATCTGAAGAAGTGGTTGGCAAGGCGCTCAAGCAGTGGGGTAAGCCCGTGATCGTTGCCACCAAGTGCGGGGTTTTACCCAATGAGGACCGCACGCCCAACCGGTTTACCTCGCGCGCGACGATTCTAGAGGAAGTGGAGGGTTCACTGAAGCGTTTGCAAACTGACTGCATTGACCTTTACCAGCTCCATTGGCCTGAGCCCGATGAAGGCGTGGAAGAAGCGTGGCAGACCCTGCTGGAGCTTAAGGATCAGGGTAAAATCAGGTGGCCCGGAGTCAGTAACTACTCGGTGAATCAGCTTGAAAGGGCTGCGTCCCTCGGCCCGGTTTCTTCATTGCAGCCACGCTACAGTTTGCTTAACCGCCAGATAGAAGTCGAGGGACAGCTTGATTGGTGTGGGCAGAATAATTGCGGGATTGTGTGTTACAGCCCCATGGAAAGCGGGTTACTCACCGGTAAGGTGAATGAAGAATGGATTGCCAACCTTGCTGATACCGATTGGCGCAAGCATAAGCCCGATCATCCGGTGGCTTCCCTGCTTCATCCACCCAAGCAGGAACCCTTTTTGCAACTGGTGAGTGCACTGGGTGAAATTGCTGCATCAAGCGGGCACACGGTGGGTCAACTGGCCGTGGCATGGACGCTGCGTCGGGCTGAAATCACCAGTGCCATCGTGGGAGCGCGCAAGAGCGGCCAGATTGCTGAAACAGTCAAGGCCGGTGACTGGCAATTGAACGAAGAGGAACGCACCGCCATCGATGCGGCGCTCGAGGCCTTCTTGTTGGTAGTGGAAAACTAATCCCTTCATCATGTCCAAGCCACCCACTAAGTATGGGCACGGGTTTAAGGAAAGCCCAACTTGGCAGTTACGGATTCTTGAAATCTGCGGTAAAATTACGGATGCCCATGGGTGGTTTTTTTTGGCTTTCGGTCTATTCGTAGTTGGTTACGCGATTGTTATGAGTTTTTTTTGGGGGCCGGCGGGCGTTTGCTGCATTGTCCCGATGGGTTTGTGCATGATCTGGGGTTTCTCCCGCGCTGAAGTGGCTTATTTAAAACGCTTATGGAAGGCTAAACGCGCAGCCACCAAAACACTCCCGTCTCAATTAAAAGAAATACTCGATTCAGAGGTAAGAATATTCCATCGCTTACCAGAAAA
Source organism: uncultured Pedosphaera sp. (assembly GCA_964485275.1). GTDB lineage: Bacteria > Verrucomicrobiota > Verrucomicrobiia > Limisphaerales > UBA1100 > UBA1100. The sequence goes on along the minus strand of CAZAIZ010000076.1, from coordinate 76 downwards.
TTTAAGGCCCCAGTTAGAGCAGAAAATGATGCAGTTTATGGAATCCATACCGTTCAAGTTCAAAGGCTCCTTCAAG
>CAZAIZ010000075.1:0-6990 GCA_964485275.1 uncultured Pedosphaera sp. | reverse complement strand
CCATTTCATAATACCGGCGATCAGGCACGAATTCGCAATGAGTTTGCGTGGAATGAAAAACCCCGGGAGGTAAAGGCCTATGATGTGGTCACCGGCCGCAGATTATGGGACGAGGATTCCAAGGTTGCTCCATTAACCCTGTCAGCAGATCAGAACCACCTTTATTTTCATGATGGGGAAAAAGTGCAGGCCAGAAATCGTTCGTCTGGAGACATTGCATGGACCAGCGGCAAAACCTATATCCCCGAAAAGGTACGGTTCAACTTTGGCCCCAAGCTGGTTGCCTACGACGGGGTTGTTCTCTACGCAGGCGGAGATCGCCTGATGAAGGCATTTGATTCCAAGACCGGCAAACAACTCTGGGAAGCTCCTCATGCCCGCGGTGGTTATCAGTCACCTGAGGATCTACTGGTCATGCAGGGCATGGTTTGGAGTGCCCCAACGACAAGTGGTCGGGACACGGGTGTCTTTACCGGCCGGGATCTGCATACCGGAGAGGTAAAGGTGGAATTCCCCCCCAATGTCAGCACCTACTGGTTTCATCATCGCTGTTACATTGCTAAGGCCACCGATAATTTCCTGATGCCTTCGCGTACGGGAATTGAATTTGTGGACCCCACCACCAAGGACTGGGATATTAATCACTGGGTTCGGGGCGGTTGCCTTTATGGAGTCATGCCGGCCAACGGGCTCACCTACGCCCCTCCCCACAACTGTGCATGTTACCCTGAGGCCAAGCTCTTCGGCTTCAACGCTCTGGCTCCAGCGGCGCCTACTCGGGTTTTGGGCAAGGTGAATGAAGTGGGTCGACTGGAAAAAGGACCGGCCTATGGGAAGGCGACTGATGCAGCAGGTAATACGGATTCGGACTGGCCGACCTACCGTCACGATAACCAACGCAGTGGATACGCGAAGGTAAAGCTCAGCGAGCAAATTAAAACAAAATGGACTGCCAACCTCAAAGGCAAGCTGAGCTCCGTTACGGTTGCTGAAAACAAACTTTTTGTTGCCCGGGTGGATGAGCATGAAGTTGTGGCGCTTAACGCCAAAACCGGGAAGGAAGAATGGCGTTATAGCACTGGGGGCCGGGTCGATTCACCTCCAAGCATCCACGATGGGCGGGCATATTTTGGTTGTGCCGATGGATGGGCATACTGTCTGCGTGCCAGTGACGGGGCCTTGGTTTGGCGTTTCCGGGCAGCTCCTGAGGATCGCCGTCTTTTGGCCTATGAACAGCTTGAGAGCGTGTGGCCGGTCCATGGCAGTATGCTCATCAAGGATGAAAAAGTCTTTTTTGTGGCGGGCCGATCCAACTTTCTGGACGGGGGCATGCGGTGGTTTGCCCTGGATGCCCGTACCGGCAGGAAACTGGTTGAGGAGGTGCTCGATGAAAAGGAACCCGGCCAGGATAAAAACCTGCAGGATCGCATCCAGATTCTGCAGATGCCCGTCGGCCTCCCTGATATTCTTTCTGCAGATGAAAAGTACATCTACATGAAGTCCCAGAAATTTGATGATCAGGGTAAACGCCATGGTCTGGGGCCGCACTCCGGTGATTTCGCCGGGCAGGGCGGGCAGCAGGGCGGAGAAACTGCTCACGTCTTTTGTCCAACGGGATTTCTGGATGACACCTGGTTTCACCGCACCTATTGGGTCTATGGCCGCAGCTTTGCCGGAGGGCATGGTGGATATTATCAGGCCGGAAAATTTGCGCCCGCAGGTCGCCTGCTCGTTTTTGATGAGGACAAGGTGTATGGCTTCGGTCGCAAACCCCAGTACTATAAATGGACCACCATTCTGGAACACCAACTCTTCGCCAGTGAACGCAACCGGAAAGCGCCGCCACCACCAGTGCCCGGCCAGAAGAGGCAACGTACCGCAGGTTCAATGGTCGACTATGGTACACCTAAGACTCTGGATCCCACCAACAAAGCTTTAACTATCAGTGCTTGGTGTATTTCTGAAAAAAATGCAGGCGTAGTTATGGCTCATGGAGGCCCTTTAAACGGTTATGCTCTAACTGTGGAAAAAGGCCTGCCAACCTTTTTGGTGCGGTCCGAAGAGAAACTCGCCTCCGTTAAAGGAAAGAGAAAAATCACCAATAAGTGGGTTCACCTCATGGGTGTGCTTACTGAAGATAAAAAGATGCGTCTTTATGTAAATGGAGAGCTCGTTGGTGAAGGTAAGGCTTCAGGATTGGTGGCCAAGACCCCGGTTCAGGGATTGCAAATTGGGGCTGATACGGGCTCGGCGGTAGGTGAGTACACTGTTCCATTTGCCTTTAAGGGAGTGGTGGATGAAGTGCGGGTTTATCACCGGGCATTAAATGAACAGGAACTGGCCAAGCTTTCAGATTGGGGTAATGAGCCCAAGGATAAGTCACTCGTTCTCTATTCCGGTTTTGAAACAGGCAAAGCAATAGATGATTCAGGCAATAAACACGGAGGTAAAATCACGAGCGCAAATATCGTGCGGGCCAAGACCGGCAAGGCGGTTCATTTTACAGGTAAATCCACACCGGGTCGTGGAGGTCCTTCCATTGAGCACCAATGGACACAGGACATCCCGGTCCTGGTTCGGGCCATGGCCAAAGCGGGCGATACCCTGCTACTTATGGGACCTCCGGATCTGGTTGATGAAGAGGAGAGTTTCGTGCGTCTGGCCAAAGGTGATAAGGAAATCGAGAAGGTTTTGAGTGAGCAGGATCAAGCCTTGCAGGGCAAGCAGGGGGCTATTCTGCTATTGGTTAATGCCAAGGACGGAGAAACAAAGAGAACCCTGAAGCTGCCCTCTTTGCCAATTTGGGATAGTCTGGCCGTTGCTCAGGATAATGTTTATTACACCAATCAAAAGGGTGAAGTGGTCTGTCTGGGAGAATAATGGGTTATATCAGATAGTTTTTCCGGACTAAATAACTCCTCCATGGAGAGCTCCCCATGAAAGTCATTTTCGCAATCAAGCTGACTCTGTTTTCAGTAACCGTTTTATTGGCTGATTGGCCTCAGTACCGGGGCGATTCATCCCGGAGTGGTTTTACTGCCGAGCCATTGCCCAATCGGTTGCAACTGGCGTGGTCCCACCGCCAAGCCCACAAACCCGAACCGGCTTGGCCCACCTCCAGCCGCATTCAGTTTGATTTTGCCAGCCAACCCATTGTGGTGGGAGGTATGGTTTATATTAACAGTTCTTCAGAAGATACCCTCACCGCTTTGGATTTGGATACCGGCAAAGTCCGCTGGGTGTTTTGTGCAGAAGGCCCCGTACGCTTTGCTCCGGCTGCATGGAAGGACCGGATCTTTGTCTGTAGCGATGATGGATGGCTCTATTGTTTGGCCCAAACCGATGGGCACTTGCTCTGGAAAAAACGGGGAGGAGCTGATCAGTTCAAAATATTGGGTAATGAGCGGATGATCTCGCGTTGGCCCGCCAGGGGCGGTCCGGTTGTTTTTGGGGATACCGTATATTTTGCTGCAGGAATCTGGCCCACCGATGGAGTTTATCTGCATGCTCTTGATGCGCAGACGGGGAAAACACTCTGGTCAAATGGCGAAACAGGCAGCATGGAAATGAATCAACCCCACGGGGGTGCCCGTGCCCGAAGCGGGGTCTCGGCCCAAGGATATCTTTTAGCCAATGAAAAGCAGGTTGTCGTGCCTACAGGCCGGGCTGTTCCGTCAGTCTTTGAGCGTTCCACCGGCAGGTTCGACTATTATCACCTGCAGAAAAATCAAAAACGGGGTAACTCGGCCGCCATATTGGTTGATGAATTTATTGGCAACTCAGGTTGCCTCTTTAATACCGATGGCGGGGATTTGTCGGCTGTAGTTGGAGGAGGTCAACTGGTCGCCCTGCCCAAAGGATTTATGCGGGCCAGTGGACGTCAGTTAATTGAGTATCAGTTTGAAGATCTCAGTAAAGTGGACCGGAAAGGTCAACCGATTACTCTACGCAAACCGGCCCAAAAACGGCAGATTAATATGGACCGGGAGATACTGAGTTTCATCGTTGCCAATATTGACGCCTACTGTGGTGAGGATGGCCGCGTGAGTGCGATTGATTACACCCGCCAACAGAATACGTGGTGGTCGCATCCGGTGGAAGGACGGGCACTGGGATTGGCGGCCTCAAATGGCCGACTTGTTGTGTGTACTGATCTCGGTTACGTCTATTGTTTTGCCAATTTGCCCAAGGCAAATCCCCCGCCCAGAGAGCCAGTGAAAAAAGAGCATGCCATCACGGCAGTGGCCCAATCAGTCGCCAGAAAAATCATTACCAGGGCAAATATGGCTGAAGGATGGTGTGCAGATATCGGTGCAGGAAATGGTGATTTGGCCATCGCGCTTGCCCTAAGTAGTAAACTGAAAATTTGCTGCCTGGTTGAGGACGCAAATCAGGCTGAAACAATTCGCAAACGATTGCAGGTTTTGGGCCTCCTGGGAGTGCGGGTTTCGGTGCATGTGGGGGAATTAAGCCAGTCACCATTCCCGGATCAGTTTGCCAACCTGATTGTTTCCTCCTCCTCAATGGAACAGCCTTTATCTGTAGCGGTAAAAAAGGAAATCGCACGGCTTCAAAGACCCTTTGGCGGCAAGATTTGCTTGGGTAAACCCGATAGTTTGCACCTGGAGACCCGTGGTGTTTTGGAGGGAGCCGGCAGCTGGACACATCAAAATGCCAATGCAGCCAACACACTCTGCTCGGATGATGCCTTGATCAAGGGCACTCTGGGGGTGCACTGGTTCCGTGATGTGGATTTTGAAATACCCAATCGCCATGGACAGGGCCCGGCTCCCTTGTTTCATCGTGGAGTGCAGATTACTGCAGGGGTGGATGGATTGTGTGCCCTGGATGCCTATAATGGACGAACCCTGTGGAAATATGAATTGAAGGGATTTCTGCGGGATTACGACGGCATTCATCATGATGTGGGAGTAGGGGAGACAGGAAGTCCACTGTGCATTGGAGAAGATGCTCTTTATGTGCGGCAAGGAGAGAGCTGTTTGCGTATCGATTTGTTTACTGGAAGGAAACTGGCTGAATTTCATCCGCCGGTTAAAGCTGAATCAAAACACCGAAACTGGGGGTTTCTTGCTTATCATCAGGGTCTGCTTTTCGGTTCGGTTGCCAACGCTGAGCACGCAATCAGTCCACGTTATCAAAATCTGCCGTTGCGCAATGAGTCGGTTCTTTTCTTTGCCTTGGACCCAAAAACCGGAAAAACCAAGTGGACCTATAAGCCTCAGGAATCAATTCGGCATAACGCTATTTCTATTGGGGAAAATACGGTCTATCTTATTGACAGAAAGTTACCCCTGGTCGACCGAATCACAAACCCAAGACGTGATGGGCGACATCGCGAACGGCTCAAGGAAGGCGATCAGGACTTCGGTCGACTGGTGGCGCTCAACGTGGCCAATGGAGAAGTCCGGTGGCAATCAACGGAGCGCATTTGGGGCACACAACTGGCCCTCAGCGCAAAGGAAGGTGTGCTCCTGATGTCCTATCAGGCTATGCGTCACAAGTTTTTCCGGTTACCCAGTGAAGTGGGCGACCGGTTGGCCGCCTTTGACGCGCGCACCGGAAAACGTCTTTGGGATCGGGAAGCGAAATATGAATCACGGCCGGTCATTAACGGACGAACCCTTTATGCCCAGGGTGGAGCGTGGGATTTGATCGATGGGTCCACCAAACCCTTCTCGCTGGATCGCTCCTATGGTTGCGGACAAATTTCCTCAGGCAAAAACGTCATGCTTTTTCGTTCCGGCACCCTGGGTTATCTCGATCTTTCGCGTGAAGAAAACGTTGAGAACTTTGGAGGCATGCGCCCGGGCTGTTATATCAACGTTATCCCGGCAGGAGGTCTGGTTCTGGCCCCTGATGGATCCTCCAAGTGCAATTGCAGTTACCAGATGCGCGCCTGGTTTGCCCTTCGCCAAAAACCACTGACCAAGGCGGAGTAGCTTTTTTTGGTCAGTAGCTTGCAACTGCCTGATCTTTACCCCAGAATTCATCCGTGAATCGTCATCCAAACAAACTGATCAGTGGAGTACTGGTTGCGGTTTTGATTTTGGGAACCCCAATTCTTGCCTGGGCCTGTTCAGTACCGGTTTTTCGTTATGCCTTGGAGATGTGGCCTCCCGATGAATACGAGGTGGTTCTTTTTCACCAAGGTCCACTGACAAAAGAACAGAAGCAGTTGCTGGAAAAAATTAAACCCATCGAACTGGAAAACGTGTCGGTTCCCAATATGCGTATTCATGAGGTGGACCTGAAGGCTGATCCGGATCCCCGCTGGGTTAAATGGTGGGAGAAAAATAAACCGAAGGAATCTACAGAACCCTGGCTGGCGGTTTTCTACCCGGCCAGCACGCTAAAGATTACCCCTTTGTGGGCAGGCCCGTTTACTGAAGATAGTATAAACAAAACCTTTCAATCACCGGCCCGCAAGGAGCTGGCCAAACGTTTACAGGGTGGGGACAGTGCTGTTTGGGTGTTGTTGGAGTGTGGTGATAAGGAAAAAGATCAGGCCACCAAGAAGACTCTGGAGGAACGACTGGTGCATTTGGGCAAGACCCTGAAGATGCCCGAACTCAAGGCGCAGGATGTTCAGGCGGGGTATCTCTCCATTCGTCCGGAGGATTTGAAGCTGGGTTTTTCTCTGTTGAGTATTTCGGCCGATGACCCCAATGAAAAGGTATTCCGGGAAATCCTTCTCAACAGCGAGGATGACCTTAAGGATTATGATGAGCCGATTGCCTTTGCTGTATTCGGTCGGGGCAGGGCCATGCCTGCTCTGGTGGGGAAGGGAATTAATAACGACATGATTGATGATGCCTGCACGTTTCTTTCAGGGCCCTGTTCCTGTCAGGTCAAGCGCCAGAACCCGGGTTTTGATATCCTTACCTCGGTCAACTGGGATGAACTCCTTGAGGAACAAATTGAAAAACTTGATGATCAGGCTCTGGCACAAACCAGTAACCCTACTGAAAC
>CAZAIZ010000074.1:0-6995 GCA_964485275.1 uncultured Pedosphaera sp. | reverse complement strand
GATCTTCACGCTACGGTTATGCATCTACTCGGTATCGATCACAAAAAGGAGTATAAAAATCTTCCTTTTGATCGCTTCGGGACACTCAGCGAAGGGAATGTAATTAAAGGTTTGTTGAAGAATGTGTAAATCTATGGCTTTGAAGTAGGATGCCTATGCGTTGGATTATTTACTTCTGCTTTGGGCTGGTGGGCACATCGGTTGTTGCTGCTGATAATGCGGCTGTACTTTTGGCCTTGCAGGATTACTTAAAGACATCGCAAAAAAATCTCCCACTCATTCAACAGTTGAATTTTTCGAAGGTGAGACTCTCCAGGTCTGATGCGGATACTGCCAGGGAATTATTGTGGGCAGATTATCTTTCGGGTTTAGCCAAGGAACGTGCGAGCGAAATGAAGGGCAAGGTAATACACCACGGTAAATACGCCATGCGATTTGAATTCTTTGTTTATGGAAAATTGCCCGAACAAGGACGGAGCCTCTTTATCTCAATGCATGGGGGTGGCAATGCTCCGGCCCGAATAAATGATAGTCAGTGGAACAACCAAAAGCGACTTTATCGGCCCAAGGAAGGGATTTATGTCGCTCCGCGTGCTCCAACTAATACGTGGGACCTTTGGCATCAGGGGCATATTGATCCGCTGTTTTCCAGATTGATTGAGAACATGGTTGCAACGCAAAACGTGAATCCCAATCGGGTTTATCTGATGGGCTATTCAGCGGGGGGAGACGGAGTTTATCAGGTGGCCCCACGGATGGCGGGTTGCTTTGCGGCTGCAGCGATGATGGCGGGTCATCCCAATGAAACCTCCCCATTGGGTCTGAGAAATTTGCCGTTTGCGATCCATGTAGGCGAGCGAGATAGCGGTTTCAATCGAAACAAGGTTGCTCTTAAGTGGAAAGATAAGTTGGCCGCGCTAAATGAAACCGATCCGCAAGGTTACGTCCATTATGTGCGAATTCATGCTGGCCGAGGACACTGGATGAATCGCGAGGATGCAGTGGCAATTGAATGGATGGCCAAACATACTCGCAATCCGTTTCCCCGTAAGATTATCTGGAAGCAGGACAATGTGGTGCATGATAGTTTCTATTGGCTCTCACAGCCTGAAGGTCAGCCGAAGGCACGGGAGGAGATTCGGGCACAGATCAAGGGACAGGTTATTGAATTGAGGGGCCCGGCCGGTAAAAAATTGGAGGTGAATTTGAATGACAATCTCGTTGATTTACAGAAGCCTGTTGTTATTTCCTCACAAGGCAAAGAATTGTTCAGAGGTGAGGTGGTGCGCACGATCGGGCAATTGGCTGAGTCCCTGGTGCACCGGCGGGACCGGGAATATATATTTTCCTCTCAGATAACCGTGATCTTGCCATGAGAATTGTGCTGTTGAGTCTGCTCTATTGGATTTTTGTTCTGCCGAGTCATGGAGCACCGGATATTAGTTCAGTTAAGCCTGATTTGGTTCTTCCCTCCTTGACTAAAGGGGCTCCGGCTTCGGGTAAGCGGGTGAAGCAGACGCATCCGGCTTGGAAGGATACAGAAGTTTATCACGTGATTTATCTGCCTAAAGATTGGCGTCCCGATAAGCGGTATCCGGTGATTGTGGAGTATGCGGGCAATGGACCCTTTAAAGGCAGGTTTGGTGATATCAGTGCAGGCCGCCCAGAAGGCAGCAAAATGGGTTATGGGATTTCGGGTGGGGAAGGGTTTATTTGGGTTTGTATTCCCTACCTGAATAGTACTGGAAACAAAAATGTGACTCGGTGGTGGGGAGATCATCCCAAATATAATCCTCAACCTACGCTGGATTACTGCAAGAAAGTGGTTCCTTGGGTTTGTGCCAACTATGGGGGTGAATTAAAAAGGGTGATCCTCTGTGGATTCTCACGTGGGGCGATCGCCTGTAATTATATTGGGTTGCACGATGATGGGATTGCCAAGCTGTGGAGAGCTTTCATTCCTTACAGTCACTATGATGGGGTCAAACGGTGGCCTTATCCGGGGTCTGACAAGGAATCTGCATTGAGCCGTTTGCAACGACTAAAAGGGAGGCCTCAATTCATCTGTCATGAAGGTAAGGGGGTGAGTGAAACTCAAAAATTCCTGAATAATACCGGAATTGAAGGGGAATTCATTTTTCAAGCAACGGGTTTTCGAAACCATAACGATGGGTGGCTGTTAAGACCCAGTCCGGCCCGGACAGCGATGCGGCAATGGCTCGCCAAATCCTTGAAAAACTAAGTTTCAGGTAGCTTTTAATTCGCTGGAGGCGTATTACTGGACCATGAAATCCACACTTCATTTCCCTTTCCGTGCTGCATTGGCCCTGTTTGCAGTGACTGGACTTTCCACAATTGCAATGGCCGAGGAGGGCTGGTTGGTCGATTTTGCCAAGGCGAAGGCCCGGTCGGCAAAGGAAGGGAAACCCATCCTGATGGAGTTCACCGGCTCAGACTGGTGTCCGCCCTGTAAGGCTTTGCATAAAAATGTTTTAACCTCTGCTGTATTCAAGAAGCAGATCCCCACAAAGTTTATCCTGCTCAAGCTTGATAACCGCCGGGACAAAACCGGGCAGACACCTGGGGAAATCGCTCAATACAAGAAACTCAGCTCGGAGTATAAGGTAAGAGGAGTGCCGACCATTGTGATAGCCGATGCCAAGGGCAAGGAACAACATCGTCAGGTGGGTTACAGAAGCAGTGTTACCGCCGAGCAGTGGGTGACCAAACTCATGGCAGCGGTGAAATCAGATGTTCCCGTTGCCACGAAGGCTTCGTCAAAACATCCTGCGCATATTGCCCATGCCTGGAAGTCAGAGCCTTTTATGTCCAAGGGCCTGAAGCAATCCATCACTTTTGGCCGGACAGGGGAGCTCACCATCACTCCGGATAAAGGTAAGACCATCAAGGGTAAATGGGAGGTTGAAGGAAACAGGATGACCCTGGTTTATCCCGATCCCCTCTCAGGAAAAAAACAAACGCTTAAGTATGGGGTCACTCTGGGGGGAGGAGAAGAGGCTGATGACACAGGCGAGATACAGAAAACCGTGGACATGTATTTGAAAAAGGAAGGGGAAGCGAGGACTTCAATTGTTTATGTCCGTCCAGCCAATTCAAAGAGCGCGGCCGCCAAGCCAGCGCCGACTCCCAAACCTGCCAAGCCAGCCAAAGAGGACAAGGTATACAAGAAATTGCCCGGGATTGATCTCACCAAATATACCGCCAAACAAAGGGAAACAATTTTAGCGCGTGCCAACAAGGAAAGATGCCCATGTGGGTGCAAGCTGACGGTTGCTGGTTGTCGTAATGATGATAGTTCCTGTGGTACCGGTAAAAAACTTGCTGCAAAGATTGTCGAGGAGGTAACGGGTCAGGCCCCTGCAGAGCCCAAGGACAAGGATATTGGCAAACCTTTGGATATACAGTTTGTTGCTACTGATGGCACCAAGGTGGATTTGACCAAGATGAAGGGTAAGGTGGTATTGATTGATTTTTGGGCAACCTGGTGCGGGCCCTGCATCAGGGAGATTCCCAACATCAAGAAGACCTACGCCAAGTTGAATCCCAAGGGTTTTGAAATTGTGGGCATCTCACTGGATTCTGATAAGGAGAAGTTGGTCAATTTCATTAAGGAAAAGGAAATGCCGTGGGTGCAATATTTTGATGGGCAAGGATGGAAAAACAAAATTTCCAGTAAATACGGTATCCGCAGTATCCCTGCCATGTGGTTGATTGATAAGAAAGGCAATCTGGTCGACAAAAACGCCCGGAGCGGACTGGAAGAGAAAGTGGAGAAATTACTGGCCGTCAAGGTTTCAACCAACACCGAAAGCAAGACCCCAGAACCAAAGCCTGTTGCCGGCAATAAACCCGAGGGTAAGGATGCTGCTGCGTCAGATGATTTACCAACAAAGATCAAGGCCTTGCTCGATAGGTATAAAGAGATGCGTGCTGAGAATCCTGATAAAGCAGGAGCTCAGGCCATCAAGGATTCAGGTAAACTGGCACGGGAAAACCCCGATGAGGTGCGCCCCTGGTCACTATATCTTTCGGCAGCCAGATTCGCCAAGGATCCCAAGGAAAAGAAAGCCATCTTCCAGGAGGTGGCTGCAGCCAAGAGCCCTAAGTTGGCCAGTGTGGTTTCCAAAGCCAAGGGGGAACTCACCAAGCTGGATGCTTTGGGTAAGCCTGTTGATATCCAGTTTGTTTCAACTGATGGACGAAAGGTGGATTTGGCCAAGATGAAGGGCAAAGTGGTCCTGATCGATTTCTGGGCAACCTGGTGCGGACCCTGTGTGCGCGAACTACCGAATGTGAAAAAAGCCTATACCAAGCTGCACCCCAAGGGTTTTGAGATTGTGGGCATTTCCCTGGATTCAGATGAAGGAAGGTTGGAGAAGTTTGTTAAGGATAATGAAATGCCATGGCCGCAATATTTTGATGGGCAAGGATGGAAAAACAAAATTTCCAGTAAATACGGTATTCGCAGTATCCCTGCCATGTGGTTGATTGATAAGAAAGGCAATCTGGTAGATAAGAAAGCCCGGAGTGGTCTCGAAGCCAAGGTTGAGAAACTTTTGGCTCAGTAAATTAACCAATTTGCTCCCCCACTAGGCCCCCTTATTGGGGTCTTTTTTTTGATCTTATTGTAAAATAGCTAGTGTTTAATTCGATTAAATGATTGCTATAACAGCCACAGTAGCGTAACCCCACTGGACTATGAATCCCCTATTTTTAGGTACTGTACGCGTGGCGTTGGCTGCGGTGATTTTTACACTGGCAGGTAATGCCTTCGCTGAGGAAGGTTGGCTGGTCAGTTTCGAAAAGGCCAAGGAGCAGGCTGCCAAGGAAGGTAAACCCATTTTGATGGAATTTACCGGCTCAGACTGGTGCCCCCCCTGCAAGGCCCTGCACAAGAATGTTCTGGTAAAGGACGTCTTCAAAAAAGAGATGCCAAAGCATTTTGTGTTATTAAAGCTGGATAACCCCCGCGATAAATCCAAGCAAACACCCGAGGAAATAGAGCAATACAAGAAACTATCGAAGGAATATAAGATTACCGGTGTGCCGAGTATTTTGCTCTCTGATACGGGTGGTAAGGTTTTCTACCGAACCTCAGGTTATGGAGGTCAGGCAGCTAAAATCTGGGTTGATGATATGGTGGCCAAGACGGCCATTCCCGATGCACTTGAAGATGCCAATGGGGCCAAGGGCTTGGAGCGCGCCAAGCTATTGGACAAGGCCTTGAGTCTAATGGGTAGTGACGCAGCCAGCCAACGGAAGGAAGATATCAACGAGATCATTACTCTTGATGCTAAAAACAAGGCCGGTCTCAAGGCCAAGTATGAAGGTGTTTTGACGGCAACGGAGATGAAAAATTCGTTAATGGCTATTATGCGTGATCGTGGGGCAAAGCCTGAGGATAAGATCGCCAAGGTAGATAAACTCATAAAGGAAAAAGCTCCCAAGGGGGAAGTGCTCCAGGAGGTGTTATTCATGAAGTCTAATTTATACTTTCAGAGTAAGAAAATGGAAGAGGCAGAAGCATTACTGCGTAAGGCTATGAAGATTGCTCCTGATTCAAAAACCGGGAAGCGCATTCCTGGTATTCTGGAACGATTCTTTTCAAAAAAGAAGGCGAGTTAAAGAAACCCGAAATATTTTTAAGTACGGAGCAGGGAGACCTGCTCCGTTTTTTTATGGGGCTGTCAATAGTTCCCTCTTGTTGATGGAATATGATTTGGCAGTATCCACTTCAGGAGGTTCTTTATGTGGGAAAAGTTTATCGAGAATGCCCCCAGTTTGGTCGCTGATTGGGGGCCCAAAGTTCTGATTGCACTCTTACTTCTTTTGGGTTTTTGGATTGTTTCGCGTGTGGTTCGTAAGGCGATTTTTGCGGCGGGTGATAAGGCGGATCTGGAATATCCCGTGGTCCGGCTAATGGCGATGGCCGCACGCGTCACGCTTCTGGTTGCCGGCATTGTTACCGCACTGGGAACGCTGGGGGTGGATGTTTCTGCACTGGTGGCAGGTTTGGGGCTGACAGGCTTTGCGCTGGGTTTTGCGATCAAGGATACCATCTCCAACATTCTTGCAGGGGTATTACTCCTGGTGTACCGCCCCTTTTCAAAAAAGGATTACGTTGAAGTAAAAGGGATGGAAGGGGAGGTCAGTGCGATTGATCTGCGCTATACCACGCTCGAATCCAACGGGCAGACTATTCTCTTGCCTAATTCACTGCTTTTCACCAATCCAATTACAATTGGAAAACCAGCTGAAGAGGAGAAGTAGCTACTACTTTTTTTTCTCTACAATATCTTCCTCGCCGGCCAATCGCCGGGCAATGAACTGACGTACCTTCGGGATCTTACACCTGGCAATCAGTTTAATCGCCTCGGCACGGTTCTCAGGAATGGCTGGATTGATGCCGTACCAAACCATCAAGGGCAGGACCGGGTCCTTGGCATAGGTGTCGTGTGATGTGAGCGCAGTGGCGAGAGGCCAGCGGTCATTAAAGGGAAGTTGTTGCAGGGCGGAAGCTAGATGGAGTTGAACAAGTCCGGCAGTGTCCTTATCGGCCATTTGAATGAAACGGGTTTTTGTTGCGTTCGAAAGTTTGCCATGGTCGCACAGCAGCTTGATAGCCCAAGTGCGGATATGTTCATTGCCATGATGAGTTTGTTTTAAAAGCCATTCTTCGTCTGCGCCTCCAATGCAATTAAGCACCCACATGGAATGCAGGGCTGTATTTTGAACTGCTGTTTTCTCATAAAGTGATCTAATTTTTTTGATTGCTCCCGTCATGTCATGTCCAAGATCGGCCCGTTCCTGAAGTAACCGTCGGGATTGTCGCCTGTGCCATTCATTATCAATGCCGGTCCAGGCTACCAAATCCCTCAGGGTTTCCCTGCTTAAATCACCGTCGATTTTTGTCGGTTTGCCATAGCTGATTTTATAGATCCGGCCGCTTGTTCGGTGAATGCCATCATTGTCAT
>CAZAIZ010000073.1:0-7078 GCA_964485275.1 uncultured Pedosphaera sp. | reverse complement strand
TTGGGACCTTAAAGGCCTATGATGGCAAACCGATAGCCGTTGTATTTGCTGATGGACACGTCGAACTCATCTCAAGTGAGGAAAGACTTCAGCAACTCATGTGGAATCCGGCAGTTCCAGCCCAATCCCTTTTCGAAAATTTTTCGGAAGAAGATGAAGAGTGGGAGAAATTCTGCGAACAGTATAAAGAGAATAGACCGATTTGCGGGGGGCCGGGCCATGTAGAAATACATGTTCAAAGGACTGGATATATTAATGTTTATAGAATCAATGAAGATAAAAGCATTACTTTGATTGCAGATATAGATAAGGATGGAATAAGAAGAGATTATTGGTTAAAAAGAGAGCTATTCCCTTGGGAAAAAAACACCAAGATTGAGGGGAAGATTCGTGCAGTAATCGGCAAACCCACAGGCGAACTCACCAAGGCGGATTTGGAGAAAGTGACGGGGCTGGATCTCGGTGGCAACAAACTGACCGATGTGAAGGGTCTGGAGAAGCTTGCCCAGTTAGATATACTGACTCTCGCAAACAATCAACTGACCGATGTGAAGGGCCTGGAGAAGCTCACGCAGTTAAAGGTGCTGAATCTCCAAGACAATCAACTGACCGATCTGAAAGGGCTTGAGAAGCTCACGCAGTTAAAGGTGCTGGGGCTCGACCTCAACCCCGACCTCACCAAGGCTCAGATTGATGAACTGCAAAAGGCTTTGCCCAATTGCAAAATCATCAGCAACCCCGCGAGGTAATCCTCTCTTCGGGAGTTTATCTCTGGCCAACCCCTCCCTGAGGGTTGGCGCACCGGGATTCCAACGATTACCGGGAATAAATTTTCCTCCCCTGACAGAAATCGGCGTCCAGCAGCGTAATATGGGAAAATTGGACGCCATGAAAAATTCAGCCCTGATCCTTGCTTTACTCGCCCCATCACTGCACCCGGTTGCAGCTGCGGACCGAACGTCTGCACTCCTGCCCGAGGGGATAAAGGGGCGCATTTTATTGCGCATGCCTGCCTCGAAAACTCCCGACAGGATCGAGCTCATTGCTTACTACCCCTTCAACGAAGGCTCCTATAATGACGAGAGTGGCAACAAAAATCATGGGAGGCCCAAGGCGGGGGCAAAATTGGGTCCTGATCGTAATGGAATGCCTGCGGGTGCGGCTTATTTCACGAAGAACAGCAGTCATATGCAGATTGATTCGCAGAAAATCCTGGAGAAGATCGAGAATCCAGACAGTGAATTTACCATCACCCTGTGGGTGAAAATGAGAAAACTGCCCCAGGGAATAATGTATCCGGGACCCTTTAACTTTTCTAGGTGTCGCAGGCCCATAGGAAGCAATGCAGCCAGCTTGATTCGCAATCCTTTTGAATATTGCCTCTATATTTTCCCTGATGGGACAATTTCAGCCGACAAGTTTTTGGGGTTTGGTAAAACTTTTGTCGGGACCCGAACCCTTGAGCAGAAGGTAACCCCCAATAAATGGGCCCATATAAGTTGTGTCTTCAGGAATGGCGGCCACGAGATCTATCTAAATGGGGTGCCGGAATCGAGGAAACACGTCTGGAAAACATTTCCTGATGAATTGAAGGCGGCCAAGCCCCTGACGTTTGGCCACTCGGAAGTGTTTCGTCAGCCCATGGACGGGGCCTTGGATGAAATTCGCTTCTACAACGGGCCACTGTCGGCACAAAAAATTCAGGATATATATAACCTGGAGAAACCCGTGAAATAGGCGGCCAATGTTTCCGATGACAACTCATTTCCCAGAAGCTCAACTGACAGAACTCCCTCAAATGAAGCGTAATATCCAATGGTGAACTGGTAACAAAGGAACAGACAGGTGAACGTCATGAAAAAATTATCTTTGAAAAACTCTGGATTTACTCTGGTAGAGCTGTTGGTGGGAATTGGCATCGCGGGAACTCTTGCGGGCCTGCTGTTGCCCGCGGTAGCCCGTGCCAAGGCCAAGGCCAATCGCGTGAAGTGCACGAGTAACTTGAGCCAGATCGGCAAGGCATTTACAGGTTTTGCCGATGATAACAACGGAAGACTTCCCTGGCAGTTGACGCCCAGTCAGCGGAAGAATCATTTCGGCCATTATTATGAGGAAGAGTTGGGCGCTATTTTCTCCCTTGCCTCAATCAAAGACGGCCTCGCATCAGCCAAGATACTCCTTTCCCCTTGCGATGCGGAAGGGCGGGCGGCCAATGAAGAGGCCCAGGCCAACTGGGGAGAATATGACACTAGGCGCGGAACCAAACTTTTTAGGCCTGCCATCAGTTATCTTTTGGTTCGTGGAGCGGACATGGGCCGATCGGGCACCGTGTTTGGGACAACGCGCAATTTATCCGACTGCAGTCTGGAGGAAGCGCACTGGAGTGGTGCTGATGAGAGTTCGCCTGGTGAGGAGGTAATGACAGGGCTGAATCGAAGCCAGGGCCAGATGGTGCTGGCGGATGGTAGTGCGTCCCAATCGACCGATGCGGATTTGGGGCCATCAGGCAAACGGGTTTTGTCTCACATCAACTCGGTTGGCGGCGTGACCAAGGGCAAAGCCGATACCCATTTGATCGGCTGCGGTTCGATTATGGATCTTATGATTATTTACAGCCCCAAGGTATTAGCCGCAAAATTGTACGGCGACCATCAGGGGATTGTCTCGGCCGCAAAACACGCGGTGGCCGAGGTGAATACCGGGTTGTCACGAAGTGCGGCTTGCGCCCAGTTTCGACTGGTCGCCGTGGAGCAAACCCCATTCCCTTCTACAGGGAATATTGGGAAAGACCTGCACAAAGTCCGGGCCGATCCCTACGTGTATCAGCTACGGACCCAGCACAAGGCCGATCTGGTCACTTTCCTGTCCGACGCACCGGGCGGCGGGGTGGGATTCATGGGCGGCGGCAGGTCTTGCGGGTTTAATGTCATTGCCCATCACACCATGCTCGGTGGATGGACAATCGGCCATGAATTGGGCCACAACATGGGGTGTCCGCACCACACGGGACACGCTTTCAGGACCGGGGATGTGGGCTATTACACGGTGATGTCGATGGGGCCCGGGGCAAAAGGGAAATCTCATCCTCATGTCCGATATCGCGGGCTTCTCCAATATTCCAATCCGGGAGTGGATTATGCAGGAGTTTCTTCGGGCACCTCGGCCAATAACAACGCAGGCATCATTAAGCGAAACGCGAGGTGGATTGCCAGAAACTATTAGGAGTCGTCTAAAAACATGAAGAAATACACAATACAAACCCCAGAGGACGCGTCATGAAAATCATTATTATAGCAGTGACCTTGATTGGCCTGGGAAGCCTGGCCCTAAAGGCCTTTAGTTCCTCGGAACAGTTGAAGCCGGAAGGATGGGTTGCTCCATCCGAGGAGGAAATCATGAGGTACACCGACCCGACAGCTTGCGAGAGCCACACCGGCAGTTTGGAACCGCGCTATCTTGCCCCGCAATAAAAGTTTGAGGAGTCGGTTCTGCCCGTGGCACGCGGTCTAAAGGATCGTATGCCACGGGTTTTTTAATTCGCTCATTCAATATGTGTGTGCAGAGGGCCCCTGTTTTTTGGGCCGAAGGAAATTTTTTTAGGGCAATTGTAAGATCGCATCCCTCTCTGGCAAATAAAGAGGTGAAAGGACATGAAGAAAATGAACGTCAACTTATTTAATAATACAAAACTCAGCAAATCGTTGTTTTTCCTGACAGAATTGCCCGGAAGGCTGCGTAGTATGGTATAATGTAAGTATGACCTCTGCAAATATAAGGAAATGCCATGAAAAAAACTGCTCAAAAAACTGCCGGATTCACCATGGTGGAATTGTTGGTCGCCATCGGGATTGTCGGGGCCCTTGCCGGACTGCTTT
This sequence comes from uncultured Pedosphaera sp., assembly GCA_964485275.1. Taxonomy (GTDB): domain Bacteria; phylum Verrucomicrobiota; class Verrucomicrobiia; order Limisphaerales; family UBA1100; genus UBA1100. The sequence goes on along the minus strand of CAZAIZ010000073.1, from coordinate 3,203 downwards.
TGCAAGTGATAAGCATCATCAAGCGCACGGCCAATCAGGCTAAATGCCGAAGTAATATTGGCCAAATTTCCAGGGTCTTTATCAAGTTTGCCCATGATAATGAGGACCGAATGCCCTGGAACCTTACTCCTGCTGAAAGGATTCCCCATTATGGCAACAACTATCTCGAATGTATGCCCGCCTTTCTATGTATTCCCCAGATCAAGTATGGACTGGATACACCCAAAATATTGATGTCTCCCTGTGACCCTGAGGCCCAAGAGCACAGTGAAAAAGCACACTCGGAGTGGGAATCCTACTTTACCCACCTAAACCGGCTCATCAACTGTAAGGCAGTAAGCTATCGCCTGGTAAGAGGGAGCGGGGATATGTCGCATTCACAAACGGCGCTGTGGACCACCCGCAATGTATCCATATATGATTTAAGAGGCGCAAGATATGTGCCTGAAGGTTCCGCCGCCATGGCGGGGTATGAGGGGAATACGGGGGCAATAAGCACGATGGATGGCAGTGTCCAAGTTGCGAGCAACAAGGATCTTCGTGACAAGGAACGGTTTCACGTAGAGCATGGTTTTTCCACGGAAATCTTTGGCTGCTGCCCCAAGCCCCCGCCTTTTGGTGGAGGATGCTGCGGTCCATGCACCAAAATCGCTGAGTACCACATGCTGGAGGATGACTTTCTGGATTACACATTGCCTCCTTATCACCTGACGCCCAAGGACGTGGATGATGCAGAAAACCGTTTCGGCAGGAAGAAGGATGCCTTTACTTTTGCCGGCGATGTAAAGCAGCCCAAGTTCCCCAAGGTGTACAAGAATTTCACGTACCTTTTTTGGGTTAACCCCCAGCGTAATACGCAACTATTACCTGAAACCACCAGCGGGATGGACGCCTATTACGCTCCGCAGCAATACGTGATCTTCCCGGACCATGGGGGCACGGGTAATAAGGCGGGAATGGGGATTGCTGTGGGCCGTAACGGGGTTCAAGTGGTTGAGCAGGGACACCTTCATATGCCCACGGTTCTTTCCTGGCGGGCCCCCATCACTGACTGGACCCACGTGGCCTTGGTGGTCAAGGACCATGTGCCCACCCTTTACATCAATGCCAAGAAGGTCCGGACAGGTGTTGCCTCCGGCAAAAACACCTTTCTGCCTTCCACCATCGGCAGTGCCTCCACCCATTACGGTCGGTTTTATGGGGATCTGGATGATATGGTTTTCGATGGCTCAGCTTTTACCCCGCATAAGGTAACGGAAATCTACATGACCGATTTCACCAAGCCCGAAAAGACCCCGAAATTCACCGACCATCCTCCTCTGGAGATTGTCGGGGGGACTCAGGAGTTTAGGGATGAAATCAGTGAAATGCTCAACCGCTTCAAGAAAGAATTGCCTCTGCTCTACAAGGTTGCCCTGCACCGGGTGGACAGGATTGTGTGGGCAGGCGGCCGCTCCAGCTATTCCCAGAGGCGGAGCCACCGGAGAGGGACGGTTTATTTTGGTGAGGAGGATTGGAATTATTTCCTGGAGGATTACCGGATCATGTCACTGATCCATCAGGTTCAGCATTGCAACACCTTTGGGGATCCCTCTGAGGGGGCGGCGCGATATTCCAGTTACTATTACGGCAAGAAGCTGAAGCTCAACCCCTGGCTGCTGGATTGGGCCTATTCCAACGGCCACGGTTATACCGCTGCCAAGTGGGACGAAAATCTCACCAACACCAGGCACAATTACAAGAATCAGCCCAAGAAGGACTATAATACCGAGAAGTATTATGAGGACGTGGCAGGGCTGAGAAAGAAGAAAACCAACTCCAGCCAGAACTGAAACAAAGGGAGAATCAAATATGAAAATTTTATTTTCCATCATTGCCCTGACCACCACAGCGACCGTTTCGCTACTCTCTTTTAGCGGCTCTGATGAGCATAAAATTGACGGGGAGGTTGAGGAATCCATTGAGGAAGCAGTTGAAGAAGGCTTGCCCTCGGCAGTTGAGCAAATCCCAAGGTTGAATCTATCCGGCCTGAAGTTGAGGAGCATCGATGCAGTCAGTCGCCTAACCGGCTTGGAGGACCTTAATTTGAGTGACAACCAAATCGAGGATTTGGGGCCCTTAAGAGGACTAAAGAAGCTGGTTATTTTGGACCTAAGCAATAACCGGATTACGAATCTGATTCCCTTGAGAGGACTGCAAAAATTGCAGTTCTTGAATCTGGGCCATAATCAGATCAAGTCACTGAATCAACTTTTGGCGTTGCCAGAATTGAAGGGCCTGGTCCTGACGGGCAACAATGATCTTGAGTTTGGGGTGCTAAAGACAATGAGTAATCTGCAGTTTCTTTTCCTCACGCCGGGGCCAAATCTTTCACAGGAAGAAGTTAATTCAATCAAGAAGGCGTTGCCAGACTGTACCGTGACACTCGTTTCTGTGTCCAATTAGGATGTTGGTCTGCGGCGGCTCGATGGCCTAGTCGGCTTTGAGGTTTTTGTACGCGCCGAAGTCGGTGTAGAAATATTTCTTGGCAATCTTGTAGACCCAGCTCTTCTCGGGAATCTGCTCAGACCGGTTCCATTGGCTGGGCCGGCTTCCCATGGCCTCAAGCTCGGCCACGGCGGTTTGCCGGGCGGTGCCATCGGGCGCGTCGTGTTGCGCGACAAATTCTTTCACCTTGTCGGGGCGCTCCAGCATAATGCACCCGCGGGTGGTTTCACTGCTCATTTTTCGGAAGTCGGCCAGATACTCGCTTTGCACGAATACATCGCGGATGTGGCGTTCATCCCGGATATTTTCTTTTGCAAACTGGATGATGGGGCACGGCTCAATCCCGCCCCAGGGGCTGATATGATGGCTGATGCCGGTGGCTGCGGGGCAGAGCGCCTGGCCGTCGGCCATGTAATAGGCATCAACTATGGCAATGGGTTTTCTGGCGCGCATCTCCACGACAAATTTACGGATTTTAATCTGCTGCTCAGGCGTGAGGCAAAGCTGCTCGTTGGGATCCGGGCCGACGGGGCGGTAGGTGTAATACCAGGCATACATCACGCCCAGATCAATGAGTTTATCCAGCCAACTTTCCTGCAGGAGATCATCGATATTGGTTTGGCACAGGCTGGTGGCCACGCCAGTCAGCAGCTTGTTGTTCACGCAGTTCAACAAGCCCTGCATGCTTTTGCTATAGACATCATTTTTGCCGCGAC
>CAZAIZ010000072.1:0-7105 GCA_964485275.1 uncultured Pedosphaera sp. | reverse complement strand
CGGCACCAACCAACTCTGCGAATCCATAGTAAATCAAGAGGGGTTCAAAAAGCTCTATGCGAACATTGATGCATTTATTACCGATGAAAAACTAAAGTATGAATATGGCACTCTCAATGACCAAGGCGCTCTCCTTCAGCAAAAGCAGCAAGCGGGTGCAGAGATCACCGAAGAAGAAATCACTGGATTTGAGAAGCTACGTGAGGAATTCATGTCCAATCCGGTGGCCATCAACTTTCTTGATGCCCAGGAAGAAGTGCAGAAAGTGCAGGATCGCATCCATCAGGTAATCGCCAAGACTTTTGAAATTGGGAGAGTCCCCCAGCAAGAGGATTTTGACTTTTGCAGCGACGGATTCGGCGACTGCGGTTGCAGTCATGAATAATGCCATGCATACCCTATCACGCCGCAATTTCATTGCCACCGGCGCCATAACAGGCACGGCAACCGCATTAGGGGCCCCATTTGAGCGCCCAGGAAAACCCAATATACGATTAAGCCTCGCGGCCTACTCTTTTCGTACTTTTTTCAAATACCAAAAAAACAATACGCGCGAGGTAAAGAATCAGCCGATGGATTTGTTTAAATTCATCGATTTTTGTGCCGATCACGGCTGTGACGGCACAGAGCTCACCAGTTATTTTTTTCGGCATGATGTCACCAACAAGTATCTAACTGATCTGCGTCGCCACGCGTTTTTACGTGGTGTGGATATCAGTGGCACCGCGGTAGGCAATAATTTCTCCCTGCCCAAGGGCGAAAAACGCAATACCCAAATTGCATATGTGAAAAAATGGATTGATCATGCCGCCGTACTGGGTGCCCCACACATTCGAGTATTCGCCGGCCGGGAAGCCAAAGGGGTTGACCGTAAACAGGCCGACCAGTGGGCAATCGACTGTTTGCGTGAGTGCTGTGACTATGCCGCCAAACACGGCATCTTTCTGGGAATAGAAAACCACGATAGTATTGGCAGCGCCCAAACGCTGATTAATTTTGTCAAAGCAGTTGACCATCCGTGGTTCGCTGTAAATCTGGATAGCGGCAATTTTCGCACCGCTGATCCCTACTCCGATTTTTCTGCCTCTGCACCATATGCAGTGAATGTGCAACTAAAAGTAGAGTTAAAGATTGGACAGGAACGAAAACCTGCGGATTTGCAGCGTTTGATAAAACTACTGAAGCAGGCAAATTATCAGGGATATGTGGTTTTGGAATACGAGGCAGCTGAAGATCCATATATGGCTATACCGCCACTCCTGAGCAAACTAAAAAAGTTTCTCTCCTAGGGGTCTTTAGTTGTAGATTCTTTTTCTGGTCTTGATTTGACGTGCTTGTCAAACCACTGAATCATCTCAGCCAAGGTGTGACCTATACTTTCACGTGCCGAGTAATTATGTGTCTCATGAGGCAACAGAACAATACGGGCCTTGCTTCCATTGCCTTTAATCGCGCTAAAAAGGCGCTTGGTTTGCTCCGGGGTGGTCGCCGGGTTCTTATCATTTTCCCCGTGAATCAAAAGAAGTGGTCCACGAATTTTTGGCACTGCCAAAAGTGGGGACATTTCCAGATATGTCTCAGGAGCATCCCATAAGGTGCGGCGTTCATTCTGGAATCCGAATGGAGTCAGTGTTCGATTATAGGCACCACTCCGGGCCACTCCTGCTTGGAATAAATCGCTATTAGCCAATAACATGACTGCCATGAAGGCCCCATAGCTATGCCCTCCCACCCCTACGCGGGATGAGTCGCACACACCCATATTCACCACCGCACCAATTGCCGCCTTGGCGTTATCAACGATCTGCTCGGTGAAATTATCGTTTGCCGTATCTGCTTCACCCACAACAGGCATCGCCACCTGATCCAAAACCGCATATCCCTGCAGTGCCAAAAAACGAGGTGAAGCCCCCGCAAAGGTAGAAAACCGATGGGGCGAATTAGCCACCTGCCCAGCCACCTTGCCTTGAGTATAAGCCCGAGGATAGGCCCAAAGTATCGTAGGTAAAGGGCTGGGATTATCCAGATCATACCCGGGTGGCAAATGCAACATGCAGTTAAGCATCACTCCATCCTCACGCTCATAGGTGATGAGTTTCTTCTGAACCTCACGCAAGGACTTGGCTGGATCCTTAAACTGGGTGAGCGGTTTACGCTCCGGATCATTGAGTTTTCTAAGGTAATAATTGGGATGTTCTTCGGCCGTTTCGTGACGAGTCACATATTGTGAACCATCATCGGACATCAGAGCTACAACCGCCTCATAACTGTCCTCAGAACACTTGAACAGGTGTTCCCGCTCAAACTTCACCAGGTCCAGCCGGTCCAAAAAGGGTCTATCACCTTCAGTCGAGGAGCCATTACCATTAAGATAAATAGCCTGTTGATGGACGCGCATCGCCCGCTTGCCGTTTGGCAATTGGCGCATCAGTGGATAACCCGGATGACGATAACGCTCATTCACAGAATGGCTCCAAAGCAGCCGATCAGGAATATCCGGGTTATCCGGGTCAACCAACCAAACCTTGTACCAGTTTCGACCGCTCTCATACTCCCTAACCAACGCCACGTTACGCGTCTGTCCCCAGTAAATCTTCGAATAACGGTGTTCAAGATAGGTTATTGACTTGGGGCGGCCATTGAATGGGGCCTCCAACATCATTACCCGATCACGATAATCGACTTCCTTGGAAGCATCCCCACCATCGAGTGCCTCGATCCATGCAATTGTTGCAGGTCCAGTGGGGCGCCAGTGATGACCACGCGGCTGAACCGGAACGCCACCGGTAGCCACATCCTCGGTAGCCGGACGGATGGCCACGTGCTTGACCTCGGCTCTAAGATCCCACACCTCAATACTACGAGGAAAAAACTGGGCAGGTGATTGATATGAATAAGGTGGGTGAACCCGCTCCACCAGTACATATCGACCATCAGGTGAAACATCAAATCTACCGAAAATAGAGGGCCTGCCCAGTTTCTGGAGCCGCGATGTCGAGACATCCACGGTTGTCAGCTGGGCTGTAAGATAATAATCAAACAATTTTTCATCGTGTTCATTCTGAAGCAGGTCAGGATAAGTCAAAACCGCCGACTCCTTGGGACCGGTTTCCTGCACCACCGGCCCAACGGGCGCCCTATCTGGAGCAGGAGGACTGCCACGCCCTGCAGGTATTGTTAGGCACAACAACCCCTTACTGTTAGGCAACCACTGAAACGTTCTTCCCGCAGCAGCATTCAATTTGATTTTTGGGAACGATTTAATAGCACCAGTTTCGGCATTCCCCACGTGAATTAAAACTTCAGTACTGTTGTATTGCATGAAAGCGAACTTTTTCCCATCCGGAGACCAAGTCGGCAGGCTAAAACGCTTGCTACCACCACCGGGCAATTTCAGTGATGTCTTTTTGCCGGAATCAATTTTCGCAAGAAACATACGGAAATAATATTCAGGGAGAGCGGGGCCGTTATTGGAGGGGTTAAGGCGAATACCAGCCAAGGCCTTTACTCTGGAAGCAAGTTCGCTGATCCGTCGGAAACGGTAGCGTTCAGCAATGAGCAGATGTTGTCCATCTGGGCTAAGCGAAACACGGGGCATCGGCCGCGAGGCAAAGAGCTCCTTGGCCGAATCAGGGGGCTCAAGATACACCTGCTGGGCCCACCCGTGGGGAGCGAGCAAAATCAAACACAGAATATTAGCGCGTAAACCCATGCGAACTCGAGAAATCATCCCAAAACAATCCATGCGCCGCAAGCCTCCTTGCCTCCTGTTAGAAACACGGGTAAAACCAGACCAAACAATGCCTAATCCAGTTCAAAAAGTTTCGGTTATTCTGTTTGTTATAATATTTTCAATTGGTTGCATCAATCTTACCGACTCCTCACCGGTTTATGAAAAAAGAGCTTCCCGTTCTTTTGATTCGGAGAAATTGGAATCCATTGAAACAGTAATTACTCAAGCCCGCAGTGAAAAGCGCCTCCCGGGAGGTGTGCTGTGGCTAGAACATGGCGGAAATCACTTCACCAAGGCTTATGGTAAAGCCAGTACGACACCCATCCATTCACTCCTTCAGATTGACACCATTTATGACGCCGCCTCACTCACCAAGGTCGTCGCCACCACCCCTGCCATCATGCTTCTCCATCAACGCAAACAATTAGACATCAATGATCCGGTAAAAAAACACATTCAGGAATTCGACGGTGAAGGACGCGAAAAGGTCACCATTAAACATCTCTTGACCCATACAAGCGGTCTAAGGCCGGATATTTCTGTCAAAGGCTGGGAAGGACACACCGAATGCATTGCCAAGTGTGTTGCTGAAAAACTGCGCGCGAAGCCTGGTGAAAAATTTATTTATAGTGACATTAATTTCCAACTACTCGACGAAATCCTCCGGAGAACTACCAACCAAAGGTTGGACATATTCTGTGAAAGGGAAATATTTGGACCGTTAAAGATGGTTGATACCGGCTATAACCCGCCGGCAACCAAACTTGCCCGAGTCGCGCCGACCACCGTAATAGACGGCGAGGTGCTGCAGGGCATTGTGCATGATCCGCGGGCACGTAAAACCGAAGGGGTGGCCGGGCATGCCGGGCTCTTCACGACTGCCCCGGACCTGGCCCGTTATGCACGAATGCTTCTTCAAAAAGGTAAACTGGATGGTGTACGCCTCTTTGATACAGTCACCGTGGAACTCATGACTTCAGTCCAAACTCCGCCTAAGCTCACCGCCCGTCGCGGACTGGGCTGGGATATTGATACCGGCTACTCCAGTCCCCGTGGTAATATATTTCCTCTGGGGTCCTACGGACACTCCGGTTTTACCGGCACCTCAATGTGGATTGACCCTTTTTCACAGAGCTTCGTCATTTTCCTTTGTAACCGCGTGCATCCAACGGAAAAAGGACCCAGTGTTATCCCCTTGAGACGAACCATTGGCACCCTTGCAGCCGAAGCAATTACAGACTTTGATTTCAAGAATGTGCCCGGAGCCTTGGCTCCCTTGAAAAAAGACTAGTATTTCACGTCAGTCTCCTGCCAATCGCGCTTGTCACCGGCCGGAACCTCAATGCGCATACCCGCCTTCCATGGATGCAATTTTCGATTGATCACCAAGGCACGCGGCAATAGTTCAATCTCATGACGCAGTCCTCTACTGGACCCGTTGGCATCCTCGCTAAACAAATTGTAAGTCACCGTTCCGGGCAGGTAGGTTAAATCCGCGTAAAACCACTGCCCAAAAGGCACCTTCAAGGGCAAGTGCACTGGATCGATATAATTGGTTTGCACATTTTCAAAGCCCAATGGCACTGATTCACTCGGAAACACGATTCTGCAGTCGATATATCCCCGGGCCTCCCAGTTGATCACCAGCATCGGTGTCCCATTCGAATCCTGAGCAAAGGTAACTTCCCAGGGGCCATCCTTCTTTCGCATCCACTGGTCAAAGGAATAGAAACCCATATAAATAACCACCGCAATTACCGCGGTTTTGGCTACAAACTTGAGGATATCGTCCCGTGAAGGCGAAGATGCTTCTTCCCTAGCCATAAAAAAATCCCCCCCCGCATCCTGCTATGAAGCGGAGGCGGGGGCAAGGTTATGAGGCAGATTAATATTCGCGCTTCTTGGTAATGCCCGGTTGCGGAGAGGGATAAGACCCGTCTTCATTTGCCTTCACCGGAGCATCTCCTCCAAGGCCCACAAGCTTCTCCAGATCCGGAGCCAATGGCTCTGCATTCAGCGCGTCATCCCACATCACGCGCTGACCGGTGTGTGCTGCCATCCGGCCCATATTACAAACCTGACTGGCCATGGCCCCCCGTTCGGCTTCGTTATAAGGCTTGTCATTACGTATGGCATCGAGCAAATCCTCCCACTCATCCTGATAAGGATTGGTTTCGCGAGCCGGGAACTTCCATGTCTCGTTCTTTGGATTCGGTGTTAGTCCGCTATAAAGCGCACTGGGTGCCGGCCAGTGACCATTCTTTGAAAACGTTCCGAAGCCTTTTGTGCCATGTATATAACTGGCAAACTCATTGTGGCAGCCCTCAATGGTTCGGCCATAATGCATCAGCTTGGTTCCGTCAGCATAGGTATACTCCACTGAATAATTATCAAAATTCTGGTCCACAAAAGGCTGACCCTGCTTATTCTTGGTATAATGCTTGCCACCGGTGGCTTGTGCCATAATAGGCCAGCTCCATTTGTCGAGCGAGCCCATCACATTGAGTGGATCACCACCGGTATGGTGAGGATCCCCCATGGCTGCACCCTTCATCCAGCAACATTCATCGATGTTGTGAATGTAATAATCATTGAAACAGCCTCCACTGGCCCAGATAAAGCTATGGAAACGACGAATCTGCCAACGAATCTCCTCCAAGTCCTTGTACTCATCACGCATCTTTTGCGGGATGGATCGGGCGGAAGCCACCGGGCCATGCATGCGGTAGCTGCGCATAAGAACCACATCACCTATTGCACCTTCCTGAATCTTATCAGCCATGGCACCACGCGCCCGGCTATGACGACACATGAGGCCCACACCCACCTTAAGGTTCTTTTTCTTGGCCAGCTTATTAATTTCCAGAATCTTCTTGGTTCCATAACCATCCGCAGTCACAGGTTTTTCCATGAACACGTTAATACCGCGCTCCACTGCATATTTATAGAAAACCCAACGAAAGGCCGGCGGCGTGGTGAAGATAGCCACATCACCTTTGTCCAAATTGCTAATGGCCTCCTTGTATGCCTCAAATCCTATGTAGGCGCGTTCAGGTAAACCGTTCTTACCCGCCTTACCCAGATCCACTTTTTCCTTATGCTTTCTGGTCAGGCCATTGAGGCTGCTCTTGAGCTTACTCTCAAAAATATCAGCGGCAGCCACCAGCTTGGTGGGGCCGTGGCCAGCCGAAACAGACAAGGCATTATTAGCCGCACCCGTCCCGCGTCCTCCTGCACCCACCAATGCTACCTTTACGGTGTCATCCACGTTGGCGTGCACGTGGGGCAATGCCACACCGGCCAAAGCCGAAGCAGCTGTTACCTTGCCGGAGGTCTTGATGAAGTCACGACGGTTTGGATCAGAATCAGTGT
>CAZAIZ010000071.1:0-7350 GCA_964485275.1 uncultured Pedosphaera sp. | reverse complement strand
CCATTAAGTACCACCGCCGCAATCCGCTGCGGATCACCCAGCACCCATTCCGAACCGGCCAACGGCGGAAAAGTTCGATAAGTTCCATCCCCATTGGGTTGATGGCACCCCTGACAGTTCGCATACAGTTGCTTGCCTTGACTAAAAACCAACTCTTCCTCGGAAGGAGCCAGGGAAGCCACTTCCTCAGGACTACCAAATGGCGCATGTACATTGGAGGCAAAATTCGCGTTCAAATTATCAACCTTATAGCATCCAATATAACCCAGTAGAGTAAGCACTACCATCACACTCACCGGCATCTGAGTGTTGCCGGCCGCCGGCTCAGCGTGCTCACTAACATTTAATTTGGCCTTTTCACTCATTCTAAATTCAATTTACCAGTTACTCTGCTGAAGCCTGGTTAGGCAGATTCACTAAAGGTGCCTCAGGCAACGATTTATCAGTCCGCAAACTTTTCATATACGCCAATAGAGCCCTTGCTTTGGCTGTTGGAATAATGGCCACTTTAGGGGCATCTCCCTTTTCAATAATAATCTCGCCGGAACCGGCCAGTGCATCCTCATCCAACGTTCGTTCCCTAAACAAATAACGGAAGGGCGGCATGTGGGAACTTTGCCCGTCCCACTGTGGATCATAGAGGTGTTTATAAAACTTGTTGTCAGCTTCCGTGGTATTTACTGGCACTCCGTTCTCATCGAGTGGGGCAATTTTAGAGCCATGACTCGACAAATCCGGTCCCACGCGCATCACCCCAACCATTGCATGCGCATCAAAAAGAAAATCACGCGAAACACTCTGTCGCCGGGCTCCTCTCTGGACATCAGGCCATTCTTTAGCCACCGGCTGCAGCTTAAATTGCGCCCCTGCCTCATCCCTTAATCTCCGAACCTTTCCCTCAATATCATTCCATTTCTGAGTTCCATCAGTGATGGCAAACCTAGCTCCCGCTACAGTTGCCTGTTGTTCCTCATCCATTTCCGCAGGCAAGCCCAACTGGGCCCTCAAGTCAGGCTCGAAATTAACGCCGGAAATTCCGTAGGCAATTAAGTTAACCTCCATATCATCGCCATGTGCACCTGCCTTGGTCTTGACCAATTTAAGCGCGGCTTCTGCAGCCACAATTTTCACCTCATCCCTCTCTTCAGGCTTCTTGGCCTGCTCCGATTTTAACGCATCGGTCGCCTTGGCCACTGCCTTGTAGGCATAAGCCTTCTTAAAAACAGTTTGGGTTGAATAATCCTCACCAACCACCTCTTCATTGATTTTCTGATCATCCCCTAATTGAGTGATTTGGATTTCATAGCCGAAAGTGCCGCCGGTAGCGGCACGTGTGTGGCAGTAATAACACCCATTCTCGCGGTAAACCTGCTCCCCCTGTTTGGCCAGGCCAACACGCGGTTTCAAGGTATCGCCACCACCCAGGTCCGCCGACAGGTTATTTACCTGGGAAGCCGGCCCGTACACCATTCCCCACCACGAGAGGCTCAGGGCAAAAAGCACACCCAGAAAAATCCATGGTGATTTATTCATTCAGCACCTCCCTCGACTTTCGCCGGGCAACATTGGCGGATTAAAGACATCGGGCTGCACTCTCCACAACAATTGCGGAACAGTAGACAAACCATGCTACCGAAGAAAATCAAGCTAGCCCCCAGAAACGCAAGCTCTCCCATAAAGGCAATCCGCATGGGCATCAGTGCTTTTTTGGCGACTTCCAAGTTCTCAACATTCGTTAGTGCGTCCCCATGCCCATAGGACAAGCCCAAACCAGCCAGCCCCACGACAGCAGCCCCTGCTGTTGTTAGATAAAATACCCACTTGTAGGTTCCTGAACACGCCCAGTCTACTTCACTGCCAAATAAACGCGGTGCCACGTAATAAACTGCTCCAAACATTGCCATGGCAAAAAATCCCCAAGCAAAGAGCTGGCGCATCGCAGTGCCCGCATAGGTGAACTGCAGCAGCCTATTCCATTCTGGCATGGAGTTACCTACAGTATAAAGAGCCACCACCATCCAGGACACCAGAGCTACTCCCATGAATTTCAGGGTTAAATCTTCAGATCCGATCAAGGGGACCCCCTTGGCTGTCTGGCACAAGTTCCACCCAACCGCAACCAGCACAAAAACAAACAGCATCGAAGCAAACTGGCTAAGCTTGATGGACCAAACCGGCAACGGCGATCCACTGTTCAAGTTCACCCATCCTCCCAGAATCAACAACAACCAGAACCCGAAGGCAGCCCATTGCCGGCTGTAAAGTTCACGCCGGGTAATCTTGGGGATGAAGTAAATGAGGGCTGCCAAGCCGATAGTCCCGAGCCAAATTTGCTGCAAACTGGTTACCGCCCAGTGTGCCACCGGAATTTGGGCTGCTCCGCGCACCGGAGTTTCCACCAATAGCCAGTGGGCTGTCCCCACAATCCAGGGGAACGCCACCAAAGACGCAATCAGGTACCAAGAACTCGGATAAAGCTGCTTATGCCGACGGGAGAAGTAGGTCAGGATCGCACTAAAAGCGATTAATGCCTGACCGATCAACAACACGCGACTGGCGTATGCAGGGAGTTCATAACCGGCAATCCCCGGTTGATCACCCATGGTGATCCCCACCATGGCAGCGGTTACCCCGACATTCCACATTATCGCTCCGGCCATGACAAACCCCGGCCGGGCCAATTCCATTCCCCGCAAACGGCTTAACATCCAGAGCGTCAAGCCCAGACCCGCATTGCCCGCAAAACCAAAGAGAAATGCCACCCAAACGCCGGCCTGCATACGACCGTAGGTCAGGTAGGGGCAATCGGCGAGAAAGCCAGGCACATGTAATTTTAATGAACCCAGAACTCCAGCTGCTGAAGCCTGTAGTACCCAAATCGCGGCACTGAAAAACAAAAACAATACAGGCAAGCGACAGGAGGCATTGATTGCCTCAGGCTTGGCCTCGGATGCCTGAGTGGCATTATTATCTGTGTTTTCGCTCATCAACTACTTCTTCTTTTCAGGTTTGCTGAGACTTTTTACATAAGCCAACAAAGCCATGCGCTCCATAACGGTAGTGGGTAGTGGTGCCATACCGGGAATCGATCCCTTAACCACCTTAAGCATCGGCTTTTCCACCGACTCCAGAAAGTACCCCTCATCCAGCTTCACTTTTGCGAACTTTCCGCTTGGTTCGAAGGGTAGCGTCTTGGGATCGGCATCAAGTTCCACTTCACGCTCTTTTCCCCAGAAGTCACCAATGAATCTGGTGGCCTTCAAGGCCAGTCCAGCCGGAGCCGGCACCGCCGGATCACTCTGGTGGCAGGTAAAACAAATTTTAGTCTGAAACAGTACCTTGCCCTGGGCAATGAGCTTGTCGTCCGCCTTCAGGTTGATTGCCGCCAAAGCTGCAAAAATAATAATTACTGTCTGGTTCATCACTCGCTATTTCTTGCTCAGGCTCTTTACATAGGCCAGCAAAGCCTTTAACTCGTCATCGGTTATTGGGGGAGGTGGTGGCATGGGAGCCAACGCACCCTTAACCACCTTGTCCATTGGCTTGCGTATGGATTCAACGAAATAGGCCACATCAAACTTCATCTTCTCAATCGGCCCTCCGACACCTTTGTGCACCTCACGTTCCTTACCCCAAAATTCGCCCATAAATGATGGTGCCTTCAGTGCCAAGCCAGCAGGAGCCGGAACGGCCGGATCAACCTGATGGCAGGTAAAACAGATCTTTGTCTGAAATAATGTTTTGCCTTGAGCAATGAGTGCCGGATCTTTCAATTCTTCAGTGGGCACAGCCACTGCCAGGCCGGCAGCCGCCATACTACGGGAAACAAGCTCCTTGTGCAGCGATCCCGGACTTTCATTCATTCTTGAGACCACCGCCCTCATGGCATCGGCAACCGGTAACCGGTAAACTTTCCTAGACTCATCCACCACTCCATGGCTACCCAAAGCCTCTTCATCAGCCTTCTTCAGTTCTGCCCGCTTGGCGGCGCGGGCTTCATCACGATCAGTGGTCAAAGACTGGGGCCGTGCCTCTTTCCCATATTTGGAAACAATCCAAACCGCCAACACCAATGTCAGTGCCAGAGCAAACAACTCATGGGCCGCCCAACTGGGCTGCAAAGAGTCAATCTGTTTGTTTTCTTCGCTCATTAGTGGCGTTCCAAAGCTTCTCCCATTCTCGGGTCCTTCATCAGTATTACCGGATGACTAAACAAATTACGCATGAAAACCCAAACCAGTGAGCCTCCCAGAAGCAGCAACGATCCCAAATCAGCCAGCGCGGGAGACGGACCTGTCTCGTGTATCTCAGGCATGACATTAAAGTACATGTCCATGTAGTGCATCAGTAGTACCCAGACAAAAACCGGCACCATGACTCTATTGGTCAATTTCACATCAATCCGAAGCAGAGCCAAAAACGGAATCAGAAAGTGCCCGATAATGAGCGCCCAACTCACGTACGCCCAGGACCCCTTTTCGCGCAACACATACCAGAAGGTCTCCTCCGGAACCGCTGCATTCCAGATCAGGAAATACTGGGAGAAATGGATATAAGCATAGAACACCGTGAAAGCCAGCAGCATGGTGCCCAGATTATAGAACTGCAGCGCATGCAGTTGTGGGATAATATTCTTTGCCTTAAGGATACGCCCGATAATCCAAGCAACGGCAATACTCATCCACAGACTCCCGGCAAAATAATACACACCATACATCGTGCTAAAGAACTGGTGTTGGATGCTTTTCATCCAGAGAATCGCCCCCAAGGTTAGGGTAAAGGCGAAGAGGAGAATCCCGTAAGCGGAATGAATACGCATCATCCGCGTGCACACGACCTGCTGCTGGTCTTTTTCATACGGAAGACCCTGAAAGTTCCGGTAAAACCCAACCATCAGGTGCTCTGGGAACAGCAGCTTCCCTTCAAAATCGGGCGTGCCAGACTTGTCCTGCTGCAAACTCCAATAACGAAGGCGATGAGTCAGCCACCCCCACAAGAGAAAGAGTATAACTGAGGCCGCGTACCAGGTAGGCTTGTTAAACAGAGCCACCTTAACGTGCAGTGCGTGATCGGCGTGGGGATCTTCTATTCGCATCCAGGGATAGATATATTCAGGCCCCAGAAAACCTATCGGAATGAAGGCCAATCCCAACCAGGGGAAAAGCAGGCAGGCCAAATGTTCACAATAACGACGGATGGGCGATGACCAACCCGCATCAAATAGGTGATGGACCAACACCAGAAAAAGTGAACCCAATCCCAGGCTCAAACAGAACATGAATGCCGTGAGATAGGAAAAGGCAAACTGCTGCTTATCCTGCACCAAACCATAGATGCAGAGCACCAGGCCAATAACCACCGCAACCTGCGGAATACTCCGCCAATTGGCCGTCTCTTCAGATTCCTGAGTGGTTGTGGTCACTGCCTCACTCATCAGTGCTTCTCCTCTTCTACAGGTTTTTTGTCCGCTGACTTAGCTTTCACGTGAAATTGCTCAGGGACTTCCCCTTCCTTGCCTAACCGACTGAGTTGAAGAGCCCGGACATAAGCCACAATCGCCCAACGGTCTGTCACATCCAGAGTGCTGGCATAACCTTTCATCAGACCTTTGCCTTCCAGATTCCCCACAGTAACCACCCGATAAAGTTGTCCATCATTGAGCTTCACCACATTGGGATCATGCAAATCCTTGATAGCTGAAAAACCAAAGTGCTTCACCACCCCATTGCCATCGCCCTGTCCGCCATGGCAGGGCAAACAGGATATATTATACTTTGCGCGCCCCCGGAGCATGAGCTGACTGGTAACCGGAATCGGAATAGAGGCTACGGTATTAGTTCCGCTTGCAAAACCACTCACCACAGCGTGACCCTTCTCAAAAGGGTATGCCTTTTTCCCATTGCCCAGATCAATCGCTTCACTCCGAGCGACTGTTCCTTCAACCAAGGGTTGGGAACTCATGCCATTCTTGAAGAAACCGTTGGGTTCCATCGGGCGCAATTTAGGCTGGCGATCCATGTCAGGAAAAACCTCCAAGGGAGGCTTACGTGAAATATCACCACGAAAACCCGCCAGACTAACGACCAGAAACACCATCATCGCAATCCCGATTAGAACGTACTTCATTGTGCGTCCTCCACCATTTCAATGTGTTGAGCTCCGGTCCCTTCCAGAAGCGTGCGCGTAAGATTTTCGTCGTAGTGCTCGTCCTCGCACTCGATTACCACGTAAAACTTGTCATCAGTTACATCGGCAAAGCGCGCATTTGCCAGAAGCGGATGATGATGCCGCGGTAAGCGGTTTAGAATGAACATGCCTCCCAGAGAACCAAAAGCTCCCAGCAAAATGGTCATCTCATAAGCAACCGGGAAAGCATAGAACCCACTAAACAGCGGTTTTCCTCCAACCACGATATCATAGTCGAACTTGTTCATGAAATAAACCATGGCCATACCCAGCGTTAACCCGGTCAAACCCCCAAGGAAGGTAAACCAGCCCACTTGGGCGTTTTTCAGTCCCATGACTTCATCCATGCCATGAATGGGAAAAGGCGAATGTACATCCCATTTCTGGTATCCCTCAGCATGTACTTTCTTGGCAGCAGCCATGATCTCAGCAGGCGTTTCGTACTCAGCCATGATGGCAAAGGGCTTACTCATATTAATGGCCCCCTCCTTCCACTTTATCAGCTCCGCCTTCTTTGGCATGCGGATCCGCCTGCGGTGTCACACCTTTCACCTCAAAAATGCATATCGCCGGTAAATATCTGACGAACAACAGGAATAGCGTCATAAAAAGACCGAATGTTCCCACAAAAGTGAGGATATCCACCTGAGTCGGGCTGTAGTATCCCCAGCTGGAGGGGAGATAGTCCCGGTGCAGAGAAGTCACCACGATCACAAAACGCTCAAACCACATACCAATATTCACAAAGATCGAAACCACGAATATAAACCACGGGGTTGTACGGGACCACTTAAACCAAAAGAGTTGTGGGCTGATCACGTTGCAGCTGATCATCGTCCAGTAGGCCCACCAGTAGGGACCAAAGGCACGGTTCTTGAAGGCATAAAGCTCGTAGGGGTTGCCCCCATACCAGGCGATGAAAAACTCCATCCCGTAGGCGTAACCCACAATGCTTCCGGTCGCCATGATCACCTTGCACATCAACTCCAAGTGGCGCACCGTGATAATTTCTTCCAATTTAAAAAGCGCACGCATAGGGATCATCAAGGTCAGCACCATTCCAAAACCAGAAAACACGGCTCCGGCCACGAAATAGGGTGGGAAGATAGTCGTGTGCCAGCCGGGCAACTGTGATATCGCGAAGTCAAAAGACACGATCGAGTG
>CAZAIZ010000070.1:0-7389 GCA_964485275.1 uncultured Pedosphaera sp. | reverse complement strand
TACGCATCAATAACCCATCGCGCGTTACCCCGGCGTTATTGATGAGAATATTTATCCCTCCAGTGTCTTCCAATATCTTGGCCACTGCAACTTCCACAGCTTCAGTGTCTCCCACATCCACTGCAACCGCCCAACTCTTTCGACCAAGTGCAGCCACTTCATCTGCAACCTTCTGTGAATTGGATTCGGTTCGGGAGATGCAAACAATATTGGCACCATCTTGGGCAAGTCTAAGCGCAATCGCACGGCCGATGCCTCGCCCGGCTCCAGTAACTACGGCTGTTAAATTTTCGAGTGACATAATGTTATTATTTTAAAGCGTTAACCGTTTTTTCGAGACTTTCAGAATCCGCAACATTCAATACCTCGATCTCCCGATCAATGCGACGCATAAAGCCGGTCAACGCAGTTCCCGGACCCAGTTCGATAAATCGGGTAAAACCTTCATCCAAAAGATGCCGGATAGACGCCTCCCACAGCACGGAACTGGTTACCTGTTCCACTAAACGCTGGAGGATTTCACCGGCCGTTGCGTGCGGCTTGGCGGTAACATTGGATATTACCGGCACATTGGGCAAGTTGAGAGGCACTTCGCGCAGGACTGCTTCCAGCTTTGGACTGGCGCTCTCCATAAGCCGTGAGTGATAAGCCCCCGCTACAGTTAAAGGCAATGCCCGCTTGGCTCCTTTTTCCTTGGCCAAGTCACAGGCCTTTTCAATGCCAGCAGTGGCTCCGGAAATGACCAGTTGCCCCGGGCAATTAAGGTTCGCCAGTTCCACGTCTGCCTCATCACACACCTCGCGGGTAGTTGATTCATCCAGGCCAATCACTGCGGCCATTCCGCCTTCAGTGGCATCACAGGCCTCCTGCATGAATCGGCCACGCTGGCGCACCACCTTCAGCCCATCCTCAAAGGACATTGTTCCTGCAGCTGTTAGTGCGGTAAATTCTCCCAGTGACAAACCCGCAGTAGCCTCAAAATTAAGATCAGGTGCCTGCTCCTTGAGAAGTTCCAGTGCCACCCAGCTGACCAGAAAAATCCCCGGCTGTGCGTTTTCAGTCTGGGTAAGGGCATCCTCTGGACCCTCAAAGCAGATTTGGACCAGATCATAGCCTAAGGTCTCATTAGCACGGTCGAACAAGGCCTTTGCTGAAGGATGTTGTTTGGCCATGTCCTGACCCATCCCGACCACCTGCGCACCTTGACCCGCAAACAACAACGCCGTCTTCGCCATGGCTGAAGCTCTACACGCCTACGAAGCTCAAGCCAAGGCAAAGATTGTTTAGAGTGGAAAATCGTGATTGAAGCAGTATCGTGCGGACACGGAACATTGGCCGGCATGTTTGTGGGTTACTAAGGTACCTTGACCCCAAGTCCACGAGAACTGGGAACCTATGCACGATTCAACCTTGGCGGCAAAAGAGCAGAATCATAGAGGAGAGATAAAATGGGTAAACCGATATTCAGTCAAAAAGGTCAGGAACTAATCGAGATGTATGAGACAATGGCAAAGGAAGGCTACGATCGCACGGATCATACACGAGTTGATGATGCATATTCTGACTTTGAGCTCAGGGCATATAGAACAAAATTACATCCCATCTTCGATGAGCACTCCATTTCCACTGTCTTGGATTATGGTTCTGGTGGATCAGACTGGTTTACACCTGGCTTCGACGATGAAACAGGTCAGTCAGCCATAGATTATTTCAAGCTACAGGCCGTGCACCGGTACGAACCCGCCCGGAAAACAGATGAGAGGCAACCGGTTGACTGCGTCGTTTCATTTGATGTGTTGGAGCATATTTTTATTTCGGATGTTCCGTCGGTACTTCGAGATATGTTTTCCTATGCCTCAAAGCTCATCGTTCTCAATATTGCCTGTTATCCGGCTGCAGCCAAATTACCGAATGGCGAGAATGCCCACATCACGGTTCGCAACCCGCTCTGGTGGAAAGGCATGATTGATGGAATTTCAGCCGAATATCCAGCCACCACAGTTTGCTTGTTTTGTTCAACTGAATACAGAAAGAGCATTCCCTTTCCATTATGGAACGCAAACAAGTGGCAGGAAAGTGGCACCTTTATCGTGGATTATTAAACCCCAAAAATTCGAGCAATTACCCGCAATAACGCCTTCCAGGTAAATATCCAGAGCATGCTAACTTTTCCTTTTCTCTGGCGGCAGCCTTCGGTTCAATCATCCCATGCACTACCTTGCCTGTGATTTGGGTGCCGAGAGTGGCCGGCTGATGCTCGGCACACTCGAGGATGGCCGTTTGTCACTGGAGGAACTGCACCGTTTTCCCAATGGGCCGGTTGAGACCGAACACGGTTTCTGCTGGGAAATCCCCCGTTTGTTTTCCGAACTCAAAATCGGGTTAAAGATTGCCGCTAACCGCAAGCTGCCCATTAAGAGTATCAGTTGTGATGCATGGGGATTGGATTATTTTCTGCTGGATGAATCGGGGGAGGTAATGGAACCCACATTCTGTTACCGTGATAGTCGCAATCAAAAAGGCATCGACCGAGCTCTGAATAAACTTTCCTGGGAGGCAATCTATGAGGAAACGGGCATCCAGTTCGTGCAGATTAATTCGCTCTTTCAAATGGCTGCTGAATCAACTGGGCGCATTGAACAAATGCAAACCTTTCTGCCGCTGGGTGATGGCTTCAATTATCTCCTTTGTGGCGTGGCCAAAGCGGAAATTTCACTGGCCAGCACCACCCAACTCTACAACCCACGAACAGGCAACTGGGCTCACAAGATTTTAGACGCCTTTAACTGGGGCCATAAAAAATTTCCGGAACTCATCCCTTCAGGCACGCGTCTGGGCACTCTAAAGCCTGAATTAGCAGAAGAAAGCGGTCTGGATCAAATTGAGGTCATTGCCAGCTGCAGTCATGACACGGGCTCAGCTGTGGCGGCTGTTCCGGCTGAGGGAATCGACTGGGCTTACTTGAGTTCAGGCACTTGGAGTTTGATTGGTGTGGAATTGCAAGAACCCATCATTACCAACCAATCGCGCGATCTCAATTTCACCAACGAGATCGGTTATGGCAACACGGTGCGCCTCCTGCGCAACTGCATCGGCATGTGGCTTTTATCAGAATGCCGCCGCATGTGGACCACTGAAGGGCAAGAGTATGATTACGCCACGCTTACCCAGATTGCGGAGGAAGCCAAACCTTTTACTTCCCTCATTAATCCGGAGGATGAGCGTTTCTTTAAGCCGGACAACATGCCCAGTGCCATCGCCGGTTTCTGTAGTGAAACCAATCAACCAGAACCCGCTGCGCACGGGGCAACGGTGCGCTGTGTACTGGAAAGCCTGGCGCTACTTTATGCTCAACGCCTGAAGGAAGCAGAGGAGCTCACCAGTCAATCCATTAAACGGCTTCATATTGTGGGTGGAGGAAGTCGCAATACGCTGCTCAACCAATTCACGGCCAATGCGTGTGGGGTGGAGGTCATTGCCGGGCCTACTGAGGCCACAGCTCTGGGTAATGTACTGGTGCAGGCGATTACTCTTGGGGATTTGCCTGATCTTACCAGCGCACGACAAGTGGTGGCCCAATCCATGGATATGGAGTCTTTTCAGCCTGAAGATTCTGCAGTGTGGGATACGGCGAAAACGCGATTTAAAGAATTAACATGAAAACCCTCTTTCTATTTCTTATTTCCATGCCGTTACTGGCTGCGCCCTTGGGGCCTCAGGGGATTATTGGCACCAAGGCGAACCCGAAACGGGTGGCGCGGTTGCAGATCACCAAGGGTGGTGTGTATGAAAATTATCTGGTGGATAGCAACTGGGCCGGTGGCAATCGCGTGAAGATTACTGCGGACAATGTGACCCTTCGCAACTGCGAGATTCGTAATGCCTCGGGCAACGGCATTGGGGTGTTTGGAAATAATGTACTGATTGAAAACTGCAAGATTCATCACTTGCTTACCGGCACTTTTAAGCAACAGACTGATGCCCACGGCATCACGGGCCGTTGGGGGAAGATTCTCATTCGCAATTGTGATATCGGGTTAATCAGCGGTGACTGCATTCAGTTTGACCCAGACCGCAAATCAACCGGGCAGGTGATAATTGAAAACTGCAGGTTATGGACCGGGCCTTTGCCGACTGATGCGGCGGGCTTCAAGAAAGGCGAACGACCCGGAGAGAACGCGGTGGATACTAAGACGATGTCCAAGGGAGAACGTGCACAGTTAATTATTCGCAACTGCATCCTGGCGGGGTGGAAGCAACCGGGCCAGATCAGCCTCTTGGCAGCGTTGAACTTGAAAGAGAATATCGATGCCACAGTGGAGAACTGTGTCTTCCTTGATAATGAAGTCGCCTTTCGCCTGCGCGGGCCAACCAGTCGCAAGGGCGCATGGGTGCGGATCGATCGATGCGCGATTTACCGCAGTGAAGTGGGTGTGCGTGCTGAAGATACCATTGCCAATCTCAGGATTAACCGACTTGGATTTGGCATGGGTGTAAAACGCCGGTACCACACGCCGAGTTGTGATTTTGGTCCGGGTTATGAGAACATCGGTCAGTTCGTGGCGCCGCCAATTGAAGAAGCCCTCCGTAAGGGATTAAAGTAGCTTCGCTGCCTGGCACTCAACTCTTCGCTCTTTATCACGCTCCCACCCTGAAAAGTGATGAAAAGGGGTTGGCTCAGGTACAGTAAGCCATTAGCCTCTACTGACCCACAGGCGTCGCAGGCAAAAATTACTTAATGTTCCCGAACATCAAATTTAGCGGTGAATTGCGACCCTCACAATCTGATGTAGTTAAGATTGCCCGCAAACAACTCCAGGCGGGCGAACGCAAGCTGCACATTATCGCCCCACCGGGTTCAGGGAAAACGGTTACCGGATTGTACCTGTGGGCCGAGGTTGTCAAAAAACCGGCACTGGTGCTCTCCCCCAATACCGCCATCCAATCGCAGTGGGCTGCGCGCACCGATTTATTTACTGAAGATGGTAAAAGAATCCCGGTACACCGGATCAGCACCGATCCGAAACAACCATCCCTGTTGTCCTCCTTTACCTACCAATCGGTCACCCTACCCACCCGGGATGATGAGACACTCGATTCAATCGCCACCGATTGCTGGATCGCCAATCTCTTGGTTCCCGAAAAGGATTTGGCCTGGTCGGCTGAGGAAGCCCAAGTCTGGATCGAGAGCCTGAAGGAAAATAATCCGCAATATTACAAGGATCGACTCGCCTATTATCGAAAGAAAATGCGCGATGAAATTTCGGTGCATGATGATGACACGTTATCGATTCTGCATAAGTCCTCCCTCAAGGCACTGGAGCGGCTTAAGGACAAGCAGGTGGGTTTGGTGATCCTGGATGAATGCCACCATCTGCAGGGCCACTGGGGTCGCGTCATGGCCGCAGTTAATGAACAGCTGGGCAACCCCATCATATTGGGCCTGACAGCCACACCGCCCGATCCCAAGAAGGCGGGACCGACCGATGTCGCTCGCTACAGGGAATACTTCGGGCCCGTGGATTACGAGGTGCCGGTCCCGGCAGTGGTGAAGGATGGTTTTTTGGCACCCTATCAAGACCTAGCGTATCTGGTGCGACCGCTGGGTGAAGAGCTGGAGTTCATTGCCGATGCTTCGGTCGCACTGGATGAGTTGGTGGAGGAATTGTGTAACCCACCTCTCGATGAGGATGGAAAGCCTGAACGCGAAAGCATGATCGACTTCACCAAGCGAATGATCAGAACCCGTGACTTTGTGATGGGTAAAGCCGAAACGTGGGAGGATTTTGAAGAGCGGGCTCCAAAATTTGCCATCTCCTCCCGGTTATTCCTCATGGACCAGGAGGAACCTTTACCGGAGGGAGTACCTGTCCTGATGGTGGATGCAGGTTTACTCGGGGATAAGGCCGCCTACTGGGAAGACCCGCTACACCGGGTTGGCCCGGCCCTCTCATGGTATTGCCGTCACGCTCTAAGAAGATCTGACAACCCAAAAGACCACGAGTTGGGCGACAAAGCCATCAGCCGCCTACGGCTACTGGGAACCCAGATCACCGAGACAGGCACCATGGCCTGTGCCTCACCCGTCTCCCGTGTCCTGGCCTATTCCCGTGCCAAGGCCCGCGCGCTTATCCCTATCCTAACAGCGGAACAAAAGCACCTTGGCAATTCCATCCGCGCAGTGGTGCTTTGTGACTTTGAGAAATCCTCCGCAGTCACTGCTGAACTGGAGCATCTACTTGATGAGGAATCAGGCGGGGCCATTGCCGCATACCGGGAGCTTTTGACTGATGAAGCAACCGACAAACTCGACCCGGTACTCTTGACGGGTTCTTCAGTCCTGGTCGATGACGACCTGAAGGACACGTTTGAATCGGCTGCGCGCCACTGGCTGGCTAGCAACAAGTATTCGGTGGATTTTGTGTGGGAGGAAAAGGAAGAGTTTTATCACCTACTGGCCAAGGGCGGTGACTGGTGTCCCCGGGTGTGGATCGCAATGATTACCGACCTGTTCCAAAAAGGCATCACGCGTTGTCTGGTTGGCACACGCGGACTGCTGGGCGAAGGCTGGGATGCCAACCGGATCAATGTCCTGATCGACCTCACCTCAGTAACCACTTCCATGACCATCAACCAGTTACGGGGCCGCTCCTTCCGACTGGACCCCAAGGCCCCCAACAAGGTCGCCAACAATTGGGATGTTATCTGTATCGCTCCCGAATTCAAAAAGGGCCTCGATGACTACAAACGTTTCCTCAAGAAACACCAACACCTCTTTGGAGTGACTGATGATGGGGCCATTGAAAAAGGGGAAGGCCATGTACACGCCGCCTTCACGTCCATCAAGCCTGAAGGCGTGGAGGAAACCATGGTGGAAATCAACAAGAACATGATCGAACGCGTAACCCAGCGGGAGCGTTTTCGGAAACTCTGGCGCATTGGCGAACCCTACAATCCCAAACCCATCAAGGCGGTGGAAATCCAGATTGGCAGGGACCCAAAAGCCGTCACCAAATTACCCCCCTTTCCTCCATTTTTATCGCCCGGCACGCGTGAAGCCTGGACCGATGGCACCCTCTCCTTGGCCATTGGCCGCGCAATCATTGGCGCATTTGGAGAGAGCGGCATGCTGGGTTCGCTGAGTTACGAGGAGGCCCAAGAGAGGATTCATTCAGCTGAACGGGCCGGTGGGTATGTGCGGGTTTTCCTTGAGGATTCAGATGAAAAAACAAACGAGATGTTCGCTGAAGCCATGGCCCAGGTATTTGGTCCGATTGCCGGCGCTCGCTACCTCATTCAGCGCGAAGCAGATTACAGATTTCAGGAAAGCCGTTATGCAGATACATGGGTCACCAGCCAATTGCCCGAGTTTGTGTCCGAATACATCGT
>CAZAIZ010000069.1:0-7403 GCA_964485275.1 uncultured Pedosphaera sp. | reverse complement strand
CCTTCGCTTTTTCCGAGAGTAAAGGGGGTAAAGCCTGGGTGCGCACCCAGCGTTACAAACTCTACAATAATGGCCAACTTTATGACGTGCAAAAGGATGCCATGGAGAAGAAGCCGATCAAAAATGTGACTGGTTCTTTAATTAAGGAGCGGGAAGCGTTGCAGGCTGCATTCAATAAAGTGGGCTATAAGATAGGAAAATAAGATTTCAACCTTTTCTGAGTCCATTAAGTGCCTGGTAAAGGCTCAAGAACGTCATGGCGCCAACCCTGCCAGTTCACCGTTCATCGGATTCACTGCGTTGATTTACTTAACGCAGCAGAAAGTGCAGCAGCCTGAGCCTGTGAAAGTTGAGGCAGTGCGAAAGGTACTGCTGTCATTGAGCTGAGCGGGTCGTTTGTGTAGAAAAGTTCTTCATCATTTTGATCCCGTATGGAAATGCGTCCGTCTTCGGTTTTAACCTTGCCCAATTGTTTTTCGGTGCCGTCCTCAATTTTCCAGCCGTAATCGCGTTGGCCTATTTTGCAAAGCAGTTCCTCTTCGCTGCCTTCTAATTTCCAATCACCGTCTTCCTGTTTTTGGAGAGTGAACAATGTTTCCTTTTGGGTTGCATCCTTGATTTGAAACTTGGGTGAGTTTCCCGTTACATAGGCCAATACTTTATCAGCAGAATCCTTTGCCTTATATTTTCCAGTGTCAGTGAAATTTATGCGGGCAATTTCCTGTTCGTTGGCATCCACCAGTTTTAGTCCATCGATTTTAAACTTAAGTGAAAAAGCAGTCGTGCCGCCGGGTTTCTTGAATTTAATTTTTTCAGTAGTCGGTGCGGCTGGGATTGTGTTGTCGGTAGTTTCTGGCATTTGAGGTCCAACGTTGCTTGTTGAGGGTCCTGCGGGTTCCTTCTTGGAGCAGGCTGTGGTGAGTAGTATCAACAAAGTAAAGATTCCCGCAGTGGTTCTAGTGATACTTTGTAGTGGTCTAATTATTATAGGATGGGAAATGTTCAAGTGCATTACAATGGTTTGGGTTTATG
This sequence comes from uncultured Pedosphaera sp., assembly GCA_964485275.1. GTDB lineage: Bacteria > Verrucomicrobiota > Verrucomicrobiia > Limisphaerales > UBA1100 > UBA1100. The sequence goes on along the minus strand of CAZAIZ010000069.1, from coordinate 6,371 downwards.
GGGTTTGACGGTGTGTTAAGAGTGAGTGGCAATCTTGTGAATTAATTTTTCAGTCCAATGACGTTCTTTAGCCAGCTCAAAGGCTGTCGTTTTTTGATTGGGTAGATATGTTTTTCCGAATTGTCCAGACGCATGCGCTTGAGCGCTTTTACACGGAAAGGGTTCCCCTTGAATCCGTTGGCAGTATTTCTTTCAAATTGCTCATATGTGAGGGGCTTTATGCCAAATAATTCGGGTTGGGTACTCCAGTATTGTGCCGGAGCATATTGTTGAGTTGCCGGGAGGAAAACCCAGTCGTTTAGTTTATGTTCACAATCCTCCTCGGTTGCCATCAATTCGTCGACCGCTTTGAAGTCGCCCCCAAAGTTCCTCCAATAGAGGTACTTCCTTTTTCGTGCGCGTTTCGTGGCTTCGTCGGTGTTCGATGAAAGTCCTTCGCCGTTGAAAGCGAATGAATAGCGTAACGGATCAGGCCAGCGGTTAATAGTGGGATGCTGGACAACCGTATTGTTTGTCTTCCATTGGCCGCGGACAATCTGCGCGGATGATCCGCGGTCAAAAAATTCAGTCTCAATGTAATTAAAAGGCAGATCGTATTGGCTGAGGAGAAATTCCAGTACAAAATCATCAGGGAGATCATCGTTTTTGCGGGCGTGCCGGCTCCACACCTCAGCCAGGGGTGCATGCAAACGGTTTAACATTAAGACACCCGTGCTTATAGGCCGGCTGTTTCCCATCGGGAAAGTGGAGGTTAGTGGGGCTGTCCATTCTTCCGGAATGGGTGAAAGCAGCCGGCATTCCACGTCCAGCCAGAGAACAGATTCAAAGCGTTTGATCGCATCGCGGATGAACTCCACCTTGCAATCCCATGTGTCGATAAGAGATCGTGACTTATCGATTGGGACAATGTGACAGGGGTAGCCGAACCGATTGCAATCCGCTCTCAGATCCGTGGCAAAGTGTGCGAAGTCCGGGGTGTAAAAGGAGATGACAGTGAAACGGCTCAACTTCCTTCCATGTCCGTTTCAAATCCTTCATCCCCTTCAAATTCTGTAGCCCCACCGTCTGCTTCAGTGAAATCATCAGAGTCGTGCCCGCCGTAATCTTCTCCGCCGTGGTATTCGCCTCCACCGTGACCGTAGTGTGGTCCGTGATGGTAGGAGCCCCACCCATCATAATAACAGTAACCGTAGAAATATGGGCTGTAATGATGATCCTGATATACTGTCCGGCCAGAGCTTTTCAGGCAGTTGACGCACAGGGTGCGGTTGTCCTGTAGAATAGTGCCGTGCTTTTGGCATATCTGCTTGCCGCATTGTCCGCATTCTAGCACACCAGCCATTTCGCAGGTATGTTTGAATAGAAATCCGGCGCGTTCGGCGCATTGTTGATGGACGCTCATGACTGTGTACCTTTCGAGGAATTTAAAACGTGATATAGGCTTAAAAATAATTTAGCTGAAAAACTGGTGATTGAATCCATTGCGTTCGGGTCCATCGGCATATCATTCCATGCTCCCTGAATGTCCTGACTCATCTTTACCTTGTGGCGTAGCTTGGTGGGGCTGGTAACGGCCGCCAGGCTTATCTCCCCATCTTTTGCGTCGATCTTTTTCAATTTTGCCCCTTCAGGCAGCTGGATCATTTCCTCGATTTTCGCCACCGCCTTGGGGACCTCGGGGTAGCGTTTATCCTTGTACCGGAGTCGGAGCGTTGCCAGCCATTGAACACGCTTTCTGGCCTTGAGTTTGGTTTTGGTCTTGCCGCTTCTGGCGCGATAAGGGAAGTGTTCCCCGTAGGCGTCCACCTTTTCGGTTAAGCCAAAGTCAAACTTCGTTCCGTCGATGAACCTCCCGCTAAGCTGTAGAAATTGATCTGCAGTGTTAAGGCTGTTCCAGGTGGACTGGCCGGTTTTCCCCGTCTCTACTCCGGTCGGGTTCGCTGTGGCATCCCTCAGGTTAATTGTTGTATCGATCATGCTGCCACTTTCTATGTCTGCTGATAGCAGGCTGACCAACCTGTCGCAGGTCAGGTATCGGTGGTCTGGGAAATCATCCTTCTCAAACTGCTTCTTCTTGGAGTGCGCCCATATGGCAAAGCCGATGCCTCCGGCAATCAGAGCAAAAGCAACATATGCGAATGCGCCTCCCCCTGCGCACAGGCACATTGAACAACAGGCTACTACTATGCTGACCCAGAAAAGGGTTTTCCACTTTTTAACCTGGGATTCAGCCTCCTTATCCATGACTCCCAAGGCTTTGAGGTCGGCGATCAATTCTTCTGCCGGTTTGGTGGATTTATAGACTCCATCTGTGTGAAGCGATTGATTTCCGGGTTGAGGGGGTTGACTCATGAGGTAATAAAATCCAATTAGCGGGTTTAAGTTATGGCTAGCATAGTATGCACAGACAAAATCTCCGGGACGGAGTCCCGTGCGCGCTGGGTAAGAAACTTTCGCGTGTGAGCAACTATATGTCCAACATTAAATATCGGCAAAAATAAGATATAATGTTATTAACCCCAGCGGCTGGTGTCTGGTATTTCACTCATCTACATTTCATTTGATCGATTTCCTGCTCCCAAGGGGGCAGCAACTCATATAGCTGCTTTTGCCGATGCATTGGGTGCGGAGTTTGGCGGAGTTGATCTTGTGACTTTGCCCGGTCGTGAAGGTTTCCCTCTGCCGGAAATGCGGGGAGTGCGACATTTTGAATTGCCCGCACACGGTGCGAATATCATTACGCGTGCGATGGCCTTCCGGGCGGAGTTGGGTAGGTGGTGGGGAAAGCGCCGGGCAAATATTGTGCATGTGCGTTCTATTTATGAGGGATATCCCCTTGCAAAGCGCAAGGCCGATGTATGTGATTACTTAGTATATGAGGTCAATGGCCTCCCTTCAATTGAGCTGAAATATCACTATCCAGAGGTGGATGAGGACGATGAATTACTCCATAAATTGCGGCGACAGGAGCAGGTATGCCTCGATGCAGCTGATCTTGTTATTACCGTTAGTGAGGTAAACGCAGCCTGTCTGCAGTCTCGTGGGGTGTCGTCAGACAAGATTCGGGTGATTCCCAATGGAGTGGATACAGATATTTTTCAATGGCGTAACCCGCAGATTGCGAATGGGAGCCCGCTAAAGGTTCTCTATACCGGTACCATGACGCGTTGGCAGGGGGTGCATCAAGCCATTGAGGCATTGCAGCTATATCGGCGTGATTTTGCCGCAGAATTGGTTTTGGCTGGGCCATGCCGGCCGCACGAGCGCAAGGCCCTTCACCGAACTATCGACCGGCTTGATATGGCTCGCTATGTGAAGTTGCTTGATCCAATGGGGCAACGCGAGTTGGTGGAATTAATTCATGATAGCGATACAGTGTTGGCTCCGTTGCCCCCCAATGATCGTAATCTGGAGCAAGGATGTTGCCCCTTGAAAGTGATTGAAGCCATGGCGGCCGGGACGCCACTGATTGCCAGCGATATGCCAGTGGTAAGTGCTTTGGCGAGGAATGAACAGGAGGCGCTGCTGGTTAGGCCAGGTTCGGCGAAGGCGATTAAGGACGGGCTGTTGCGTTTACGCGAAAGTCCGGCTTTAGGTAAAAGTCTCAGTCAAAGGGCTCGCTCGCGCGTGGAAAAGCAATTCACCTGGTTCCATGCCACTGCTGGTCTCTTGGATTCATATCGTGGCCTGCTGGGCTAGTTTTGGGAGATGGAACGGATGACCGTTTCCAACGCTTTTTCTTCATGATCAGCAGTGAAATGTTCCTGGATGGATTTCCGGGCTGCATTCTGCATTTTGCTGCGTTCTGCTTCAGGTAACTCCAGCGTTTCCTGGATTGCAGCTCCCAGATGGTTTAGGTGGTTCTTGGATAAGATGACTCCATTTTTGCCGTGAGCAAGTACTTCGGGGATACCTCCGGCATCGCTGGCCAACACCAGGTTTTCACAAGCCATTGCTTCGAGTAATGAGTTTGGCATGCCATCCCATACTGATGGTTGCAATACCAGATCACAGAGATGCAGATGCGCCGCTACATCAGTCGGTGATTCCAGATGCCCGGTGCTAAGGATGCGTTCAGCTGTTTCTTCGTCTTCAGCGGCAAACGCTGACAAGGCCGATTGCTCACGTGCCCGAATCTCGCCGATGACCAGCAGGCAGGCCGGTCGCCATCGGCGCACTTCGGCAAGTGCGGCAGGTAAAAAGGGCAATCCTTTTTTGTGGCGCAACTCTCCACTGAATCCCAGGATCAGTTCATCTTCTTTGATCTCCAGATTTTTCCTTAGCGACATGTCCGGTTTGCCCGGTGAAAAGGTTTCCAAGTCCACCACGTTGGGTAAAATAGATACCTCAAACCCCTCGCCACTGATGAGCCGGATTTTGGCCGCCAGCTCAGCCGAGACGCTGGTTACTGCGGTAGCTCCCTCGAGGGTCCATTTGAGTCGTGCAAAATCACCGGGAGGAAACATGAGTTGATCCACATCGTTGCCTCGGGCACTGACAATAGACTTCAAGTTCGCCCGGCGGGCAAACATGACCGCCAGAAAACCGGCCGGCTGGAGATAATGCCCCCAGGTGACATCAAACTGATTCTCTGCATGAAGCCAATCCATGACATTGAGTGAATGTTGCAAGGTAAGATCCCAGTTGGAAAAGCGTCCCATCCGGTGGAGGGTGATGCCGTCCGCTTGGGCTGTTTCCACTATTCCAGGAGGTAATTGCCGGCTCCACGCTAGTACATGGACTCCATAACCCAGTCGTCCCAAGGTGCTGGCTATCCGTCCACCACTTCTTGCCAACCCGCCGACCTCAGGAGGAAAGCGTTCGCAAATCATTAGTAAATTCATGGTTAATTATGCGCGGGGGCGTGTAAGTTACGCGTAACGCGGTGTGCTTAACCACGAAAAACTTGCCTGAGGGCAAACCTTGGCAAATTGTGCCCCATGTCTGTAACGGGCCAGTGCTGGAAAATATACGCCTTGGGGGGTGGTCTTGGGCATTTTCACCGGGCCCTCGTTCTTGGCCGCGCTACAGTGGCTCAGGGCCATTCGGTTGAGATTCTGACCAACTCACGATTTGCTCCACATATTCCCTGGCAAACGGAACTGGGCGAATTGGGCGGGGTTAGCTTTATTCATCCAGAAAAGTCTCCTGAGTACACTTCGGCTGCGGTCACTGAATGGCTGCTGATCGGAGGATTCGATCGGCTGATTGTAGATACCTTTCCCCGCGGGTTGGCTGGTGAGTTGCCCGGATTATTAGCGGAGATGACGGTTCCAAAAGTGCTCATTCACCGGGATTTAAACCCTGAGTATATCAAGCAACATGATGTAGAGAAAGCGGTTGCCCAGTTTGATCAACTGATTCTTCCCGGGGAAGGGGCTCCATTTGCTGATATGCCCAATGCCCGACGCACCGAACCCTGGTTCATACGCGATCCTCAGGAGTTATTGTCTGCGGATCAGTCCCGGCTGCAATTGGGCATGGAAACCGATGATTCAAGGCGATTGGTTCTTGTTTGCAGCACCGGCCGGGCTGGGGAGGAAAAGCAATTTAAGTCTGTCATGGATGAACTCAATAAATCGCTTGAAGACTGGTGCGTACGTTTGGCTTCACCTATTTCTGGTGCAGCCGAATTGACGGTGTGGCCTCTGCTTCCGCTGCTCAATGGAGTCGATGCCTTGGTGGGAGCCGGGGGATATAACCTGGTAAATGAAGCCCGGGCAACCGGAACACCCCTCTTCGCATTTGCCCAAGAGCGTAGATATGATCGGCAGCATGTCCGCCTGATGAGAGATGAGTGCGTGAGCGATGTCCCCGGAATCCTCTCGGGACTGGGGTCGCTTCGGGAAAGTTCCCGGACTGGTTCCTATATTAACGGAGTTCATGAGGCAGTGGAGTGGATTGAGTCCGGATATTCAGGTTGCGCGTGACATAAGGTCGCTCTTCGGCCACCATTTTCCTTTCCATGAAAAACTGCCTTTCATTATTGGCGTTGATGATTTTTTCCGCCTCTCTTCATGCAACCCACCCCAATGTCATTGTCATTATGGCTGATGACATGGGTTGGGAATGTGTGAGTGCCTACCGCGACCTGATTGCCAAGTACAATTATCCCAAGACCAAGCCGGGTGAGAAGGATCATTATTCTACTCCCCATATTGATAAACTGGCAGCCGATGGCATGCGTTTTGACCATGGCTATTCGCAGCCCATCTGCACGCCTTCCCGCGTACAGATTATGACGGGCATCTATAACCAGAGAAACTATGTCAGGTTTGGTTTGCTTGATCCCAAGGCCAAAACCTTTGGTCACGTGATGAAGGGTGCCGGTTACAAGACCTGCATTGTGGGCAAGTGGCAGCTGGAAGGTG
>CAZAIZ010000068.1:6358-7441 GCA_964485275.1 uncultured Pedosphaera sp. | reverse complement strand
CGCGATACATATTCCGCATCATGTTCCTGAATTCGTGCGGAATCCTCGAGCATGATCCCAGCAAGATCTCGAGTGGCGTGAGTGCAGAAAATATTCCCCTTAAAGCCTTGTTTAACAAGGTTTGGATAATTGCCGCAATGATCAATGTGAGAATGGCTCAGGATTGCGATATCAATATCCTCCGGTGCGAACGGGAAATTCTTATTGCGGTCAATGGATTCGGAGCGCTTTCCCTGATAAAGGCCGCACTCAATCAGGATCCGCTGGCCATTAACCTCGAGCAGAAACATGGAGCCGGTAGTGGTGCGTGTCGCCCCGCAGAATTGTACTCGCATGCTCTTTTATAGGAAAAGACAGCCTGTGAGTCGAGATTGGATTGATACTTGCCTCTCTTTTAGATAAGGGCAGGGAGTGAACACTGGTTCATGTCATTTAAAAGTTACCGTCGATCGGTTGGAATATCAGGCAGATATCCTTACCCCCCCTGACAAGCCGCATTGCTTTGCTTATTACATTAGCATTATGAACGAAGGAACTGAAACGGTCACTATCCGCGGTCGTAAATGGGTTGTGACAGAAACGACAGGCGAGGTCACTGTTGTAGAAGGGGATGGGGTTGTTGGTGAATTACCAATCCTTAGCCCTGGTCAGCGTTTCAGTTACAACAGCCACCATATTATCAGAGCCCATAAGGCGATGGTTCAAGGCAGCTATCTGTGTGTTTCCCTGAAAGGAGAACGTTTAGTGATTGAGATCCCGGCTTTTGAGCTGGTGGTTCCAGATGGCGATGAGGTCGGCTATTGTTAGCGTGCTCGATATATAATGCGCGCTTTCGTAAGGTCATATGGAGACATTTCTACTTTCACCGTATCTCCTTCAGCGATCCTGATCCAGTTCTTGCGCATCTTGCCAGATATATGTGCGAGCACTTCATGTCCGTTGGGTAATTTCACCTTAAACATTGTGCCGGGCATCACTTGCGCGATAGTGCCTTCCAGCTGAATGGGCTCTTCTTTTGCCATCAGGAAAAGGCGCACATTGACTTTTGAGTGACAAGTTGGCAAGCGCAAAGGCAAACAAAAG
>CAZAIZ010000068.1:0-6258 GCA_964485275.1 uncultured Pedosphaera sp. | reverse complement strand
TTTTTGTCGGCTGCATTCAGGAGGGTGCCTGAAAGTAATATAACTATAAGCAACGCTCTCATAATATTTCCAGTTATTGTTTTGATTCCTGCCATTGGTTTGATTGTATTTAAGTTAATGTTATTGGCTTGCCGATTCATCAATAAATCAGCCCATATCTTTCAGGGCCCCCAGGCTGTCCCCCTTCAGATGCAAGGTTTGAGTTGGGAACGCAAACTCCAGTCCTAATTCTTCAATTTTATCCATTATCTTTAAGTTTACTCGCTCTCGAGTATCCAGATACTCCTTCCAGACGGTGCTTGTGCTGAAATAATAGAGAAACACATCCATGGAGCTGGCTCCAAAGTCGGTGAATTGCACCAATTTGTATTCCTGATCAACACCCTCGTCTTCTTCCAGAATATTTTCTATCTCCTTCAGTGCCGCTTCCATTTGTTTTGCGGAAGTGTCGTAGGACAGTCCCAGAGTCATCTTGATTCTACGCTTTGGCATTCTGGACCAGTTCTTGATGGTCTCCCCGGCAAGTTTTCCATTCGGGACGCTCATCAAGGTCTTATCAAACATGCGTATCTTGGTGGAGCGGAAACCGATTTCTTCAACGTCACCATCGATGGTGCTGCCGACAGTGATCCAGTCACCTACTTTGTACGGTCGATCAGTCAAAATGTTCAAAGTGCCAACCAGATTAGCCACCGAATCCTGTGAACCCATGGCGAAAGCCAAACTGAGCACGCCTCCTAAGGCAACCAGACTGGTGATATTAATCCCAATCGTGGCCAGGATAGTTAGTGATCCCACTATAACCACCAGAATGCGGAGAGCTCGTCTGATCAAGGGAGTAAATTGGCCTCTCAACCCTTCGTCAGCTTTTGATAAAAGCTCATCAACATAATGCGCAGCAACATCGACAAGGCGGTACACCAGCCAAATAACGCATAATCCTAGGAAGATTGAGTAGCTTTTACCGATTAATTCAGTAGGAAAGTTTGTCAGATTAAATACGATAAGAAAGGCGGCAGCATGAACCGCGCCCACCATTACAAAGGCGTTAACTGGCTTGATGATAGCGCTAAAGAGTTCGTTGTCCCATTCAGCCTCAGTTTTACTTACATAAGATTCTACCTTCTCCTGAATGTAACTGAGGATAATCCGTTTAAGTACAAGACCTGCAAGAATGGTCAAGAATGCAGCAAGATATTGCCATGCAGATATTCCGAGTATTTTTTGGCCCAGATTCTTCTCAAGAGTTTGCACCCAAGCCGACTGCTGGACTGAATCTTTGATTGCTTGGGTTTTAAGAGTAGCCGAACTGTTTTTGTCCAACGTAAGTGCAGGTTTTTTTTCATCGGCAGCCGAGACGGACAGTGTTCCCGTTAAAAGAAAGGTTATGGCAAATAGCGAAAAATAGACCCAATATTTCATGAACGAAGATTGTGCAGAGGTTGGCGAACGGTCAAGCTTCTATCCGACCAGCAACCACTTTGCCAGAGCAAGCAGGAAGAAGAAGCCGGCAACATCTGTTACTGTTGTGATAAGGATGCTCGACGCCAGTGCTGGATCAAGCCGAAAGAATTTAAGTGCAAAAGGAATCAGCACGCCAAAGAGCGCTGCAGCAATCAGGTTGAGAACCATCGCTACTGCAACAACAACACCTAAAATCCAACCCTGTTCTGGTCCGTCCATGAAAATAGGACCGATCAGATAGCCGCCGGTTCCAACGATTATTCCAATAATTAGCCCTATGAGCAGCCCTAAGAGAAGTTCCTTAAACAACGCTTTGCGCCCATCTCCTGGAGAAAGCTCCCCTAGTGCCATATCTCGAATGATGACTGTGACTGTTTGCATTCCAGCGTTGCCTCCTTGCCCGGCAATGATTGGTAGAAAGATTGCCAATACTGCAAATTGTTCAATGGTCCCCTCGAAGAAACCGACCACCGCCCCGGCAAGACACGCAGTAAGAAGGTTTACGCACAACCAGGGGAGACGTCTCCCGAATGACTGCTTCCATGGAGTAAGGGCTCGCTCCTCGCCGGACAAGCCTACCATTTTTTGCATGTCTTCAGTTTGCTCTTCAATGGCAACGGTAAGCGCATCATCGCTCCGGATCACGCCAACAATTTTACCTTCTTCTTCCAGGACAGGGAGCCCAAGAAAGTGGTATTTCTCAAACCTTCTAACAACTTCCTCTTGATCGTCTGTAACACGAACATACTTGACCTCTCGGTTCATTAAGTCAGCAATCTTAACCTCATCATCAGAGAAAATCAGATCTCTAATCGACACGATACCCACCAGCTTTCCGTCTTTGTCAGTAACAAAAAGATAATTAATGTCAGTAGGGGACTGCTCACGGTGCTTGCGTCGGATTCTGCGCTGGGCTTCTCCAACGGTGTGGTGTGAGCGGAGCGTAACGAACCGGTCATTCATGATGCCGCCGGCCGTGTCTTCTGGATATTTCAGAAGGTCGCGTGCCGCCTTGGCCTCATCCTTGTCCATTTTGCGGAGTAGGCGAGCCCGGTCGACTTCGGGAATTTCACCGAGAACATCGGCCGCTTCTTCTGCGTACATTTCATTGAGAAGGGGAACCAACTTGGCTTGAGGAAAGTCCTCCAAAATGGTTCCGATCCACTCGTCATCAAGCTCCGCAAGGGCTGCGGATGCTTCTTCAACCGGCAGTTCTGTTAAAATATGACGCACCTCATCGGTCGACATGCGTTGCAGCCGGTCTGCCAAATCAGCCGGGTGCAGTGCCTTGAATTCCTCGAGGTATATGGGGGTTGTGTCAGCCATAGAGCAGCTTCTCCTGCGCGATTATTCTCATATATCTCCGTGAAAATTTCAAGCCGCTAGGGATTACGGTTAGCCGCCGGCAACAACATGCACAATCTCAAGGCAGTCGCCGTCCTGGATTTCTATTGAAATAAATTCAGAAGGTGAAACAGCCGAGCCGTTCAGCTCGACAACCACTGACCCTGTTCGAAGGTTACAACTTTCCAGGAATGCCTTTAGCGTGCAGGGCAAGGATACTTCTACCAGTTGATTGTTGGCGGTGACTTTTGCGTCCATAATATTGAAATTTTTCAACCAATCAAATGAACTTTTATGGTTGGTTTCCCACGTTAATTATTGGCCCACTGTTACGTCAGGGCACTGTCCCAATCCTTCCACACGGGCTCATAACCGAGAAGACTGATATACTCGGCGACTTCGCCCGGGTTTCGGTTATCGGCAATATCAAATTGCTCAGAGGCTTGTTGTTCTGGGGCAGTCTCCGGACTCTCAGGGAGGCGAGCGTCTACCTTTGTATACCCTCCAGGATTGGTAAGGCTCCCTGCACTCATATGAGTAACCCCCAGCGGTATTAAACCGTTTCTCAGGGCGGCTGACTCACGTGTGGAAAGGGCGATGCCTACATCAGGCAGAAACATTCTAAGCGCGCAAATTAATTGGGTGAAATTGCGATCAGAGACAGGGTCAACCGGCTCAAAATTACCCGCGCACGGCCTGATTCTGGGGATTGACACAGTTATTTGGGCTTTCCAGCAATGTTTCATGAGCCATTGTGCGTGAGCTGCAAGGGCAATGGCCTCAGACCTCCAGTCGCTTAATCCTAACAGAGCTCCAATTCCCAGGCGCCTGAACCCTGCGGCATATGCACGTTCGGGCGTTTCCAGCCTCCAGTCGAAGTTCTTTTTAGGGCCGGCAGTGTGGCAGGTTACATATGCGTTTCGGTCATAGGTTTCTTGATACACAACCAATCCTTCGGCGCCGCTCTTCACAAACAATTGGTATTCAGGCGTATCGAGTGGGCCCAGCTCAAGGGAAATGCTGGGGATAAGCTGATGGAGTTCTTGAATGCATTCCTTCAAATATTCAATAGAAATGAACTTTGGATGCTCTCCTGCAACTAACAGAATGTTGCGGAAACCCTGAAGTTTCAGTTCACGGGCTTCCCTTGTTACTTCGCCTACTGAAAGAGTTTTCCTAATGATTAAGTTGTCTCGTGAAAAGCCGCAATAGCTACAGTTATTAATGCACTCGTTTGACAGATAAAGCGGCGCAAACAACCGTATTGTTTTTCCAAATCGCTGCCTGGCAAGTGCGCTGGATTTTTTCGCCAATTCTTCAAGGTGCTTAGATGATTCGGGGGATAATAAATTTGCAAAATCCCTGAGCGATAATTCTTTAAGGCCAATTACATGCTGGAAGTCGGAAGAATCAGCCGCTAAGGAACTGGAGCGGAGTCCTGAAAGCGGTAATTTATTAAAATATTCTACAAAACTCACAAACGCCAAAATGGAGCCTTATCCAACGTAAGTCGAGAGTCAGCTTTACATTAGGCCAAGGCCTTTAGCAGCAAACCAACAAAGATGATCATTACCACGGACGCACCTATTGTCATGAACACCTCCATGTTACGCTCTCCTTGAGGCTCAGATTCCCCGCATGGGGCGTGAAAATCACGCACAATCTGCTGGGGACGGCTATTTTGCCCTGAAAATTGAACATCAATTCTCATAAAATCATACCAGATGCATATTTTATGCCAAGGGCAACAAATCTGGGGATAAGTTTTGCTCCGGAGTGCGAGTAAGCCCTTTTAAAATTCCGCTATGGGTTCGCACGTCATTGCCGTGGCCAATCAAAAGGGAGGGGTTGGGAAAACAACCACCGCTATTAATTTAGCCGCCAGTTTGGCGCACCAGGGGCAAAGGATCCTGATGGTTGATCTCGATCCACAGGCCAATGCTACAAGCGGGATTGGGGTTGAGAAGCGTGAAGGGGGCAGCGTCTATGAGTCTCTGGTGGGCGACGCACTTTTGAGTGACCAAATTATTCGCACATCTTACCCAAATCTTTCGGTAATTCCAGGTGAGGTAAATTTATGTGGTGCTGAAATAGACTTGCCACGGATGGAAGATTGCCTTCACCGACTTCAAGGGGCCTTGCATTCGGTTAAAATGGCCAATGTATACGACATCATACTAATTGACTGCCCTCCTTCACTTGGCTCACTAACTTTAAATGCCTTTGTGGCTGCTGATTCGTTATTGGTGCCGATCCAGTGCGAATACTACGCATTGGAAGGAATTTCAATGGTTCAGCGATTAATCAATCAGGTGCGGGAGTCCGGGGATAACCCCGGCCTGAATATAATCGGAATTGTTATGACAATGTACGATGGGCGCACAAGGCTTTCACAACAAGTTCTTGATGAGGTGCGAAGTCACTTTTCGGATGTGATTTTTGAGACGACCATCCCTCGAGCTACACGGTTGGCAGAGGCGCCCAGCCATGGTCAGCCCGCCTTAATTTACGATCCTGACGGATTAGCCACCGCAGCTTATGACGTTCTTGCCGCAGAGTTGGTACAGCGCCTGAGTGCGGAAGAACTGACGCCAGACAATGTTGTTGATGCAACGGCGTTACAAGATCACGTTCCAGTGCAAAATCAGGCTTGAAGCCCCGCTGGAATTTATCGAGACTCGCTCCGACAGTTTTTCGACCTATGCAGATTCTCCCACTCCCGCCGTTGGTTTTCTTCCCGTTGCCATGTAAGGGTTCTTGTGACGGGACCGGGCAGGGCGTATGCATCACTAAACAGATGCTCCCCGATCGATTTGTCAAATAGCTGCACAAATATAGTAATGGCCAAGCTCAGGGTGGAAATGAAAATCGAGAAGGTAATAATGGAATTGCCTGACACGAAAACTCTCCGATTAAGATGGCCCGAGGGGTACAATGTGAATTTCAGAACCGGCCAGTTTATCACGGTATGGTGGCCGCATCATCCTAAATACAAACGAGCTTACTCCTTAAGCTCATGTGCCTTGGATCGTGGGAACTTTGAGGTTACGGTTAAACGGGAGGGGAAAATGGGGACCAGCGTTGTAGATTGGGCTGAAGAGGGTGATGTGATGGGTGTTATTGAGCCAGCCGGGAAATTCCTGCCTATTTTTGAGCCTCCAGGAAGACATTTGATTTGTATTGCAGGAGGGTCTGGAGTGACCCCTTTCAGAGGCTTTGTGCGTGAGGCGACTCAGCGCAATCTGGACACACGCATTACGATCCTCTACACGGTCCGGACCACAAAGGATATTATATTTGACGATGAATTCCGGGAGATGGAAAAGGCAAATCCAAATTTCAAATTTCTGGTAACCTGCACACGGCTAGAGGAAGATGACCCTTGGGAAGGGCGACGTGGCAGAATTGACTCTGCATGGATTAAGGAGAACATAGATGATATGGACTCTA
>CAZAIZ010000067.1:3451-7493 GCA_964485275.1 uncultured Pedosphaera sp. | reverse complement strand
CAGGCTTCACGAGGCCCTACACCTTATATATCGGTCAATCCAGAGGTGACTTTAGGAAAAAAGAAACCCCGTTTTGCAGGGGTTCAGACAAGCCTAATTTTAATTGCTTTTAGCAAAAAACTAGACAAAGAGGGTTAATTGGCGTCATATTATTTATGGAATGAACCTTATTTACGTGTTTTTCCTCTAAAATGACCCCAGCATCAATGAGCTTCATGTTGTTGGTATTAACAATTGGACGGGCCAATTCCATGCCAGCGCGAAGCTCGATAAGAAGAATTTCGCGTTCACCCCGGGGCATACTGGTTAAAGGAACCGCCTGAACCATTGCGCGCACCGCATCCGGGTCAAAAACTCGATCAGCTAATTCTGTCTCCATTTCCCGGATGAGCGCCATATCTGCCATATTCTGGTTACAGTAATAAATTACCGGCCCTAGTAACCGGGAAAGTTTCGGGATCGTTTCACCTTTTAATTTATCAGGATAACCCGTTCCATCCCAGTTTTCATGATGATGTCGGACAACCTTAGCCACTGGAGCATATGATTCACTTAAAGCCAAAAGTGATTCCTCAGCTATTTCAGGGTGCTTCTTGATTATCTCCATCTCTTCAAGCGAACACTTATCTGGACTTCGCATCCAACGCCTTACCATTCCTATCTCGCAGCTCATTAGACCAATATCGTGTGTTTGAGCTGCCAGGCTCAATATACGGGCCTCTTCGGAGGATAAATCCAGTGAATCTGCAATGGTGTCACAAAGAGCCTTGGCACGCAGCGCGGTATTGCCCAAATTAGGATGGAATGTGTACAGCATGCGATTCATCGCAGTTAGTGCGATATTCTCGTCGTCCGCCGAATAAGACACCGAAATACGAGGAACAGGTGCTGAAGGTGTTTCCGAATCTTCGGACGCTTCTTCATTTGTCTCACGATTGGCATTTACTTGACTTACTGCCTGTTCGGCAATTTGAAGTTTTTCGGTTAAAGTATGAATCCGGCTTTCCTGAGCTTCGATTTCCTTTCTCAAGCTATAGCGCTCGGCGGCATTGAGAGCAGCAACTTTCATGTCATTTGTCATCCACGGCTTTGTCAAATAGCGAAAGACCAAACCTTTCGTAACAATTCTGGTCATATCATCTACCCCAACCCCACTGGCCAGAAGTATACGGCTCCCATCGGGCTGCAATTCTTTAGCCAATTCCAGAAGTTTGATCCCTCCAGCAGTACCACCCAAATCATGGTCGACAAAAATCACCCCGAACATCTCACTTTTTAGGTGCTCGGTAGCCATCGTATCTGTGTCGACAACGGTAATGAGGAACCCTAGGTCCAGCAGCTGGTCCTTTATGGCCTGCAACACGGCAGGATCCGAATCGGCCACCAAAGCCCTTTTCGCATTTTGATTGGTATATTCTTCAGCCATTTCTAATTAACCCTTAATAGTGTCCTATCCAGAAACGTTTGCATTGTATCCAAGTAAACCCCGTTCCTTTATCAAAGCTACCACTCGTTCTGGCACCATGGATTCCCAATTATCGTCGCCAGAACGTATTTTCTCAAGCGCATCCCGCGAGAAAATAGCCAGATAATCCTCCCGATAATCCTCAATTTGTCGGATAAATCCATTACCCGATAAATATTCGAAGAGTCCATGCAAATGATCTGCTACCTTCAAGTTTCGCGCATTCACAATATTACCTCCTGAATCCTTGGTAGGATAAACATATAGTCGCAAATCGTTCTTAAACATCCGTCCGAATGACTCGAGTATACCTCCATCCAATTCAGTGTAATATTTTTCTTCAAATAGCTCCTTCAACGCCGGCACTCCCATCGCAACACCAATAGGTTCCTCCGTATAACGGAGCAAATATGCTGCCAAACGGTAATATTCAGCATAATTTGACACCATTACATGGTAATTCTCCGACAATTCTTCCCCCACAGCCCCCAAAATATCCACACGATCCAAAAAATCGCGTTCGTCAATCTCACCGCTATCCCTCAGGTTATGCAATGTCATCTCAAAAAGAACTGTAACTTTATCACCCTGTACGTTGGATTCTTTTATAAATTGTGACATTGCACTTTGTAGCATATGCAATGTCGTATGTGTTACCGGCCTAAAACTACCTCGCTCGACAATAATTGATTTCCCATACAATACCTCTGTAGGATGCACGACTTCACCACATACGTTGAAGAGCGTCGCCTTGGCTAATCCCTGTTTTACCAGTTCTAACGCAATCAGGCGGTTATCCACATCCTCGTAATCCGGACCCGTAAAGCGTGCCATTCCCACCTCTACACGCCAAGATTCAAGGTTCTCCTTGATGCAGCTAAGAATTTTATGAGGATCTTGCGTATATTCCATCGCCGCATGGACCAGATTAACCCCAATAATACCAACTGCTTCCTGCTGTTTCAGGTTGTCCTCATCCAGCAAACGAACATGGATAATGATATCATTGGGTTCCTGAGCCGGATTTCCCTGAAAACGAACCCCCATCCATCCCAAGCCATCCTGTTGTCGACTAAAGCTCCGGGCTGCCACTGTGTTCGCGTAGACAAAAAAACGCGCCTCAGCCCCTCGCTCCTCTGCCAATCGTTCGTGTAAGAGCTTGTATTCGTGTTCGAGCATGTGTGTTAGCCGATTCTGACTCACGTACCTCTGGCTCTTACCATAGATTGCATCACTAATGGCCATATCATAGGCACTCATACTTTTAGCCACCGTACCAGCCGCCCCTCCAACACGAAAAAACCAGCGGGCCACCTCTTGTCCTGCACCAATCTCGGCAAAAGTACCGTATTTATTTCGATCAAAATTGATCGCCTGAGCTTTTTGCGCGGTACTAAGGCTCCTATTCTCAACCTTCATTATTGTCCTCTCCTCCCAGCCCAAAAGATTTCAAATCTTCCCGGGCTTTCTCCTCTTCGAGATCCAAATCCAAATCCAAACCGTAACTCATTTGGTATTGCGCGAGGAACTGCCACTCAGGCAATTCCTCAAAGGGCTTGTCGTAATCCATAATGCGAGCCCCAAATATGTTTATCTGCTTGTAGTTGGTTAACGCATCAGCGACCCCGACACATGCTGCAAGAAATTTACTGTTATCAGGCTGGCTCCCTTCTTCGGCGTCGAATGGATCGTGGTGATACCAGACGGCCCGAATCACCTCCAAGTGTGCCTGCAAACATTCACATACTGCCGCCCCAATCTGTGCATGTGATACACCGATAAATTCCCTTTCAACCGACACATGCCCTGAACCACGCTCGGTGGCACGAATGATAATACGGTCAAAATCCTCTGGAAAATAATGTTCCAGAACCAACTTCCCGCAATCATGCAATAGTCCCGAAAGGTACTCGGACCCACAGGGCGGTCGATAGGCGGCAGCCACCCGCTCAGTTAATCTCGCAACCATGACGCTGTGCAGCCAAAATGAATTCCAATCCACCTGAGATTTCAGATGTTCAAAGTTCTTCATCACTCCCATCGACAAAGCAATCCTCCGAACCTCAGTCATTCCTATCATCATTAGTGCCTGATCAATGCTGGCGATTCGGCGTGCAGCAAACCCCACCGAACTGGCTACCTTAATGATATCAGAAGCCAAGCCGGCATCCATCTGGATCACTTCAGCCACATCTTCCATTTGGCAGTTTTCATCACGAGACAGCTGACTGAGCTTAATTGCCGCAGCAGAAAAGGGGGGAATGATTGCCTCACCCGACAACAGATAAACTAACTTTTCTGCAACCCACTGTTTGTCAGGTGTTTCACAAGCCAAATAACGTTTAAGGCGTTCAGGATCAGTGGGCACAGAGGATTTTTGCCGTGAAAATCGCTAGCCGCCAATGAAAAAGGGGGCGCTAAGCGGGTAAACCATGGATTGGATCGCCGTAATATGTCTTGTTCGGCCGATCTGAAGCATCATACCTCACTAGAGGACGAAAATGAAAAACAGCTCTCCGGTTAAATAATAGCGCGATCTTTATTGAGTCACTTGTCATCGCCCGGCAAAGGAGGCAA
>CAZAIZ010000067.1:0-3351 GCA_964485275.1 uncultured Pedosphaera sp. | reverse complement strand
CACCCGCTGGACTTTCAGGCTTTGGAAGGGAAGGCGCCTCTCCGGGCTTGGGTAATGGAGCCAACCCACCTGACTTCGGAAGAATCGGGCGATCTTCAGGCTCCTTGAGCTTAGGCAAACTGGAAACTGACGCTACATTAGGGGCTGACTCATTCATCCGCTCAGCTCGTTCGTCAGCAATTCGCTCAAGTTTACGCTCCAAGGTCTTGCGCTCTAACTCCTCGGTTGAAACCTTTTTTTCACCATCAGGAAGTGGAGGTAATTCCGACTTGGCAGAGGGTAAAGTTGGCAGGGCCGGAATATCTGCAGATGTTTTAGATGGAGCCAACCCCGCAACCGGCAAAGGAGGTAAATCGGGCTCTGGACCTTCTGTGACAGGCTTGGGTAACTGCGGTAAGACCGGTTCAGAACCTCCAGTTTTTGGTGCCGGCAATGGTGGTAGCTTTGGCTCCACGGAGTCGGACTGATCCTTGTTCTTATCCCCAAATAATTTGCCAAACAATTTACCTTTCTTTCCCGACGTTTCATCCGGAACCGGTTCATCAGCTGAATGCGAGGGTTCATTCACTGGAAAAGCTGGCTTTTCATCATCTCCAATAATAACCGGCAGGGCAGGTTTATTGCCCGGCTTGATTATCGCCGGCAAAACATCTTCATCTTCACTTTGAGATTTCGCAGAAGGCGGCAAATCGGGTAAATTTGGTTCAACCGCCTTCTCTTTTGTAACTACTTGAACAGGCAACGCCGGCAAAACAGGCTTGGCTGCCTTCACTTCCACCGGCACCAGTTCAGGTGCGGGCAGCACCGGTTTGCCAACCTTAGACCCTTTCTCGGGAGAAGGAATCACGTCCGCCGCCGACAACTGTTTGAGATCCTCCTCAGATTCTTCGATTGGTTTTTCCTCGGCGCGAGCCAGATTCATTAAATTCGCTTCGTGCTCAGCCACGGCCATACGCCGCTCAACCTTCTTTTCATTGGCTATTGCCATGCGCCGAGCCTCAGCCTTGGCGGTCAGGTCCCGGATTTCCTGATCTTCTATGTTTTCCGTGGAGATAAATTTCTCACGATTTTTTTCCAGCACCTCCGCTTTATGTTCATTTCGAGAATGTTCGTCGTCTTCCTCAAACTTGATTCGGCGAAGTTTGTCCTGCAATTGCACTTCCTCTCCCTGCAATTCCTGCTTCAGACTTTCCTCTCCCTCTAGCTGATTTTTTTTATCTGTTAAACGATTCTCTCTTTCCTCTTCACTCGTCTTTACCCTTTCCAAAAAAAGCTCCTTCGCCACGCGTCTTTCTTCAGCAATTCGACGGTCTTCTTCCTCCTCTTTCCGCTGCCTTTCCTCGTTTTCCTCGTGCAAATTAGCTAGTTCATCATCCAACTCACCAATTCGATCTTCGTCTTCAAGGCGGGCAGCTTTTTTGGTGCGAATCCCATGGCGAATAAGTTCCTCCTTGTGCTCAAATTCCTGCTTAATCTTGGCGATGGCTGCCTCATTCTTTTCGTGGCGGGAACGGTCGGCCTGTCTCAGTTTAGCAATCTCCTCATCACATTGTTCACGACCTCGCTTGGCTTTCTCCCACGTATTTTTATGAGCCTCAAGCTCCTCCCGTTCCGCCATCTCCTCGCGCATCCGGGCTTCCTCGAGCTCGCGCATCGCGGCTTTAACCGCACTCTCGGCCTCGATTCGCGATTTGCGCTTGTTGTCAAGTGGGTCGGCCATGGCCTTCTCTCGGCGACGAGCGGTAAATTTCTGTAATTGCTCTTCAGTGGGGTTCTCTTCTTCACTGATTTTTCCGTCACCATCGGTATCGAAAGCCTCCAATAAGTCCTTTTTGAGATCTGCCGATTCTTGCCCTTTCTCCGACTCCAAATCAGATTTTTCCGGAGTTGGTGGCAACGGAGGCAAAGGCGATTTTCCCCCTTCTTCTTTTGCTTTCTCGGTTGATTTTGGCAGTGGAGGGAGCGAGTGAGTGGGATTCCCGGATTTTCCTGGAGAAGGTAGCGGGGGAGGTGTTACTGGTTTTTTAGGAGCCCCCAACTCTGGAACCTCAGAAGGCTTGGGTAACCCGGGTTTGGGTAATTGGATTTCTGCTGAAGATTTAGGCAGGGGCGGTAAGGCAGCCGAGACGGGTTCTTCACTCTCATCATAATCCCCCACTCCAGGAGGCAATCCCGGCTCGGGAAGCTTGATCTCTCCGGGCTTCGGTAATGGCGGGGGCGAAAACCCCACAGGTTTGGCGGGAACTGGAACCGGGGGCGAAGGCGTATCCGGTGTTGGTTTTGGGCTGGCCGGTGCGGCTGGAACTGGAGCTGGAGCTACAACTTTGGGAACATCAGGTGTGGCTGGAACCGGTATTGCTTCCATTGGGGCCGGTGTCGTTTCTTCTGCAGAACTGGAAACCGAATCAGTAGCCGGAAAATCAGTTAATTTTGCGGACAATTCCTGCACCAAAGCCGATTGAGCGGGATCGGCAGCAATATTATTTTGCCCATCGGGGTCAGACACAAGATCATAGAGTGCCGTCTCTCCTGAATCAAACGCGATGTATTTATGCGTACTTGTCTCTACACCGTGACCGTTGGGCTGGAGAATTATCGGTCCATTACCTAAATCCTGCTCTACCCCAATCATCTCCACTGGAAATTCGATTGGCTGACCATCCAGCAACATAACGCTGAAAAAAGCCGGTTGCTGCTCAAGCAGCAATGCACTGCCTTCAGTTACGACAGCCGCAGTCCCCTCGACTGGAGGAGCGGGAACCGCAGCAGTAGGCGGTACGCCCGGTACAGGAGCAGAGACTTCAGGTAAAGAAGCTACGATCGGTGCTGATAACACTCCACCAGGTATTGGTGCCGTGCCTCCAGGACCAACCGCTCCCGTAGGTGGTGTTCCGGGCGCAGGGGCGGGAATAGCAGCAGCCGGAGGTGGTGTTTCCGGTGCAGGGGCAGGAATAGCAGCAGTCGGAGGTGCCCCCGGCACAGGTACGCCTCCGGGAGGTGCTGGCGGGACTGGAGGTTGCCCTTCGCTCATAATATTTTAGTATTTTGATCCATGACGTGGTCAAACGCCTTTAATCTTAGCAAAATTCCATAGGTCAAGAGTCACGTTTGCATCACCAGGTTCCCGACGCGTCCATACGGCAATCGAGGACTTAGTATCACCATCCTGATGGGCTGTCGACCCCATTTCCCTTTCTCAAGAGTAGCTTGCTTGAGCCTGATTCGCAGCCTAGCCTAACGGACCGATGAACCTAGCATTTGCAGCATTACTCGTGGCGGTGTCTGCCGGAAAGGATCAGGCATTGCATCTATACGAACTAAATCCCCAAACCGGCGCACTTATCCAACGTG
>CAZAIZ010000066.1:0-7495 GCA_964485275.1 uncultured Pedosphaera sp. | reverse complement strand
CCATGCTGGCCGAACGGGAGCCGGTATACAAACAGGCAGACGTGATTGTGAATACGGAGTTGCGGCCCCAGCGGGAAGTCGTTGCGCAAGTGCGCCATCAGTTTGAGAGATCCAACGAGGAAACCGTCGGGCGTGCTGAATCTTGAGCTTCTGCCTTCTTTTCCTTTTTGAACACCGCAGCAGTGGTGAACTGGGCCCAAATCCAGGTTACTTTAAGGATTATTATACCAATACCACCGATGATGATGGGTGGCCCCAGGATCCGCTCCCCGAGGGCCTTCATTGCCGCAGTCATTTCATCGGGATCCCCATCGATGCTGTCGGCATAATTTTTCAGCTCGGTATAAAATTCAGAAATGCAATAGCCCACCATCCCGAAGGCGATCAGTGAGCCCAATGCCTGAATGGCGCCAGCCCCGTAGCGCTTGGCAATCATGGAACCCACACCGGGCACCATCATGTTCGCCATGAGACAAACCCATTTCATCGCCGCACACCGCGTCCGAAGAGCTGCTCATAGGCTACGGCGAACATGGCAATTGAAAGAGGAGCTGTAACCAGCATACCCAAGCACAGCACAATAAAACCAGCCAGGTTTACGGCCATTAAAGTAAAGCTCATGCCCAGGCAATTTCCCCAACAATGCTTGGTGATGCTCCAGGTTGCCTTGAAGGCCTCCCATGCATCCATTTTCCGGTCCATGGTTAATGGTATGGCAAACGAGAGCATGGTTCCCAGAGCCATCATTAATATTATGGACAAGAGGCTCCCGAGTCCTCCGATCGCAAGGGCGATAATGGGGACTCCTGTTGTATTCGCCTCCACCGCCCCGGTAACTAACGCCACAATGATTGTGATAATCATTGGGATGGAGACAACGAACATTGCCAGCGTAACGAAAATGTAGACCAGGAATAAAGGCAGGAATGATTCATTAAACCCGACAAAGAGCTGGCCAATTTCGGTGGGTTCCCCGCGGAGTCGTTTCAGGTAAATAAAATACATACCTCCCATAAGTGGCCCCGATACAACAATACCTCCGAAAGGTACGATGCCGGCAGCCATGCTGATCAACGCCATACAAATGAATGACAGGAGAAAGAGGCCAAAATTATCCATGGTGAGTCGCCAACCAATACTGAAACAATCGCCTATGGAAAAGGTGTGTGGTCGACCCTGCAGTTCGGCAACAAGTTGCACGGCTGTAGGTGCCGGCCCAGCGGCTGCACCTTTACTGGTGGGAATGCGTATTTGTCCCTGCGTTAACGGTGGAACGGGTTGAGGGGAAGGTGAGAGGAGTTCTTGAAAGGCGTCAAGATCGCGAAGGCGACTCCATTCTTTCGCCCCTTCCTCCCTGATGCGTGTTTCTCCATTGGCCCGGCCGCTCGATATCCATTCGCTTACCTCTTGAATTGATACCGGGCCGTATTCCTTGTTGTCACCTCCAACAATCGTGTATTTTTTCATGGTCTGCCAAATTTACCGGCGGCAACTACGCCCGCCACGACTAGGGCGATTATTGCAATAATCAGGAGTAAATACACGGAAGAAATAATAATTCCGGCCATGGCGATTCCTTCCCCTCCCTGGGTTCCGTTGGATTTCCTGATTTGAGAGCGCGCAATAATTGAGCAGATCAGACCGGCAATCGGCGTGAGGAAAGATATTAGTAGGGCAATTAAACCGAGAAACGGAAACTGACTGCAACAGCAGGACAGGACAAAGGAGGAGATGCCCAGAACCATTCCGGTGACGGCCAGTTGATTGGTTGGCGGTCCGCTTCGGGGCAGGTCTGTGGAGCTAGAGTAGGGTTGAACAGGATATCCAGCGCCTCCAATTGATGGAGGATTAATAGGAGGGGGGTGTGGTTGGTTTGTTATTGGGGAAAATTCACTCAGGTCACCGACAGTCGTCCAAGGTTCTTCTTCGGTTCGTATTTTGGTAGCGGGCTCCAGTCGACTTTCACTTAAAAGCTCACGAATCTTTTCAGCCGGGTACGGTCCATACTCCTTTCCGTCTCCACCAATGATATAATAATCGGCCATCTGCTTTATCCACGTTCAATGGGTCAGTAAGTCTACAGAATAATAGAACTGCGGTAATGTTCAGTTGGTCATCGACTTATGGGATTGATTGCATGAAGCCATCGGCAGCTCCAATTAGGACAATGACCAAGAATAAACCCAGGCTGAGCAGGGAGCAACCCAGTCCGGCAATTGCCATGCCTTTGCCTTCCATCTGGGGGTTGGCTTTTAATTGCGAGAGTGCAATGCCGGAAAAAATCAGGCCAAAAACATTGAAAGGTATTCCGCAACAAGGGTAGATGCACGTTATACTCAAGCCTCCTGTAACCAGACCGGCAATGGCAAAGCCGTTAGTTTTAGTCCTGTGCCCGTGGGGATAAGGGGTTGCCGTTGCTGTCGGAGAGGCTGTTTGAGGTGACACCGGGATCAAGGGGGATAATTTGCTGAATTCATCCAACTTTTTGACGGTGGTCCACTGCCCTTCCTTGTCCCTGATTCTTGAATTAGGCTCCAGTCGACTTTCACTTAAAAGCTCACGAATCTTTTCAGCCGGGTATGGTCCATACTCCTTTCCGTCACCCCCTATTATGTGGTAGCTTGCCATGTCAGAAGTTCGTTTAAGAGAGGGGTGTTCTGCAGTTAAAATCCAAGGGGGGATACGGATGTCTGTAGGGAATGTTGATCCTGTGAGGTAGGCTTCATGCTAGTTCCCTGTTATCTTTTTGCGGTAGGCAACAACGGCCCGATCACTCAGGAAGACATGATTCAAGATGCCGAAGATTAGGTTTACCACATCTCCAGCGAGGATACAGGCAATCTGTAGTGAAGCGGAGATGCGGGTTCGGCGAAGGTGGCGGGCCGGGTCTTGGCCCAGTAAAAGGGCCCCTTGGACAATCATGAAGATGCCGCCAAAAAACGAAACCACGGCACCCGGAATTAAAAAGCATGCAAAACATAATGAACTGATTACTCCCAAGGCTTCCCCAATGCCAACCACCACCGCCAGGATACCGCCAATCAGGGTTATGATGGCGATTACGGTTACTTTGCCAGGTTTGTCCGGAATCGTGTCCGTTGAAAGTACCGCTTTCAACTCAGGTAATTGACCGAGGGGCCGCCATTGTGACTCCTTGCCGGTACGAACCAGCGTTTGCCCATTGACCTGTCCTGTTGTAATCCAGTGGTTAACTTTTTCCGTGGTGACAGGGCCATACTCTTCACCGTCACTCCCGATGATGGTGTATTCACAATGAGGCGGCTCATTTGCCCTGGCCGATTGCTGTTCGGATTCTGCTTTTGAGGCTGTTTCTGTTTCGTCGGCCTTGGAGGGTGATTCTTTGCGCAGTGACGCTTCGCGCACCTCCTCAGGGATGGGAGGCAGGTTCGGTTTATCTTTTTTCTCCTCCTCATCGGGAGCTGGCTCAGTCGGTGAATCGCTCATGGGAGGGGGTAGTCGGCTAGTGCATCATTTTATTTTGTGCAAACATCGCTTTCACTTCGGGTTTGGATAGTATTACCAGTGCCCAAATGCCGGCACCAAGTCCGGCGCAGCAGCAGCCACATTGAAAGAGAATGGATAGAATACTGGCTGCCATGGCGAGTCCATAGGACTGCAGACGCTTCATTCTAATGGCCCCGATCAAAATAATGATATTTGCAATCAGGGAGAGTGAGTACTGTATTACGCCCGCCCCTCCCTGCACCATCATCTGTTCTCTTAGATCGGGAGGTAGATTATCAAGAAATCCTGCCGAGCCTCCAAGAATGCTGCCGACCAGACCAATGAGGACAAACGGGATACTGATGATTGACAGCACCATCATGAAGGTCGCCGGTCCACTGACCATTTGTTGGACTGCATGCGGATTGGGAGCTGCTTGTTGGTAGCCCTGTACAGGTATGTTTGAGTATCCGGCTTGAAGTCCCAGTTCAGGATAAGTACTGGCCGGTTTCCAGTCCCCATCTGCGGTGCGCACATTGGAGTTGCCGTTCAGGCGGTTTTCCGCCCCCAGCCGCCTTATTTGATCAGCTGAGTAAGGACCGTATTCCCTGTTATCCCCGCCAATGAAATAATACTCAGTCATTCCCTGTCCCTTTTCTAGACTGATGGCCATAGTATTATTTCGTTTTTAATTAAACATTAACACCAAGACTTTGACAGATGATAAAGAGCTCTGTCTGAAAGCCTATCCCCGCGCTCCTAAATTTCCATGCCCGCGAAGGCGGGTATATCTCATCAAAAATGAGTGCGGTCTCAACATCTTCCAGGTGAGGCTATTACTTGTTGAGGGGTGGTGACAATAATCAATAGCTCTGGTTGCGATTTAAGTTGCCAGGGAAAGACATAACACCACCAGGAGTACCAGCGAGACGGCTCCCATGGCCGCCCCGATATAACCGGTGACCAGTCCGCCAACGGCCAATCCATGGCCTCCCATTTCATCAGGTTGACTGGCGATTTCAGTCCTTGCCATATGTCCACAGTAAATAGCCGGTATGCCAAAGAGTAGCCCGAAGGGGAAAAAGAGGATTGAGACGATTCCCAATATAAGACTGGCAACGGCCATTCCATGCGCCTTTGGGGGAGGTTGGTAAAGGGGGATCCAAGGCAACCCTTGCAGGGGTCCAACAAATTCGGGGAATGAACCCAGTGGCTGCCAATGTTCCCCGCCGCTGACCCGTGCCATGGTATGGCCACTGGCGCGTCCTTCACGGATCCACTGGGAGAGCTCTTCGCCTGTGACCGGTCCGCGGGCACGGTTGTCTCCGCCAATAATTTCGTAGGTGTTCACCTTCGGGTTTTATCTTATTATGAGTCGACGAGGAATCCTATGGTTAGCAAGGCCGACCAAATTAAGTTTACCAGGGTTTCCAGACCTCCTCCAATAATCGCAATCCAACAGTGAACCTGCCCTTTGATCTGCGGGTTGGCTTTCACATTTTTGAGGCCCTTGACGCCAAACACCACAACACTGATTGTGTACATGAGGCCAATAACAGGAATACACATCATGAACAGGCCTCCCACACTCATGTAGTAGCCGATTAAGGCGTGTTTGTTTTTGTAGGGAATAATTCCTCCGGTGGCATCGCCCTGCTCCTGATGAGGAACTGCTATGGGAGGGGCAACGGGGGTTGAAATACCAAATTCAGGTGCGAATTCAGGGAATTCTGAGAGTTGCCGCCACTGGCTATCGCCCGCCTTGCAGGCCTTGGACTGGGCGTTGGCGCGACCTTCAGTAATCCATTCGCGAATCTTGGCCTCATCGACTGGACCGTGTTTCTGGTCATCGCCTCCGATAATATGATACATGAGTTATTTCCAAACGCGGGCAGCGTTGGGTACCCCGGTATGGGATGATTTCTATCAAATAACCGGGCTTTGAGCGAGTTCTATTTCGCTTCGACCTCGGGAATGGTCAGCCACGTGAAGGGTGCGGCGGGGATGTTGCGGGCAATGCCCAGGGAAAGAAACAAGACCGCAATCCAGATTAAAGGCAGGTTGCACTCTGGCTGAACCAGAGGCACGGGCATTTCCCCGGTGCGTTGCCAATCACGAATCCACAGGATAAAGAGATAGCCCACAAGCGGTAGTGACAAGACGAAACCGGGGTGGAACCGAAAGGCTTCTATTACCCGTCCGTGGGTGATCGCATGGGTGGCACGCAATCCTCCACAACCGGGGCAGTCATAACCGGTAGCTTTTTTGAAGCCGCACTGAGGATAGTATTGTTTATTGGAAACCGGTTCATATTGAGCGATAAAAACAACCATAGACACCAGTGTGATGACTGCCAGAGGAGGTATCAGTTTCCACCACTTTTTCTTCTCGGTGCATGTCGTCTGTGAAGGACGTTCAATGATGGGAGGTTCTTTTTCCACGCTAGGCAGTCAGGCTGGCGAGCTTGGAGGCTGCGTGCCCATCGTCAATGACTGCCGCAGCCAGTTCCATTCCGGTGCTGATGGCATCAGCTTTGTTGGCGACGAAGAGTGCTGCTCCGGCATTGAGTAACACGGCCTCGCGCCTGGCCCCCCTGGTTTCGCCATTAAGGATGGAACGGATAATATCGGCATTGGTTGGGGCATCGCCTCCGGCAAGATCTTCAAGGGTGGCTTTTTCCAGTTGCAGGTCAGCCGGGTTGAGGGTTGAGCTTGCAAAGCCCCGGTCCTGATAGAATTCAGCAATCGTGTTTTCCCCCAAGATGGACAGTTCGTCCATCTGTTTTTCTCCCACGCTACCGCTCACCACCATGCCGCGGCGGATACCCAGGTTTTGCAGGACCTTGGCCATGGCTTCAGTGAGTTCGGCGCGCGGCACCCCAATGAGTTGAGCAGTGGGCCGTGCCGGGTTGAGTAATGGTCCCAAAAAATTAAAGAGCGTACGTTGGCCGGCTTCCGCACAGAGTTTGCGGGCGGGCATGATATTTTTGAAGGCCGGGTGATACATTGGGGCAAAGAGAAAGGCAAAACCGCGTTCGTTCAAGGCTGTGCTCGCATCAGCTGGTGAAAGGTTGGTGGGAATTCCGAGCGCTTCCAGCACATCGGCGCTACCGCTCTTGCTGGTGATGGCGCGGTTGCCGTGTTTGGCTACGGTCACACCCGCGGCCGCACACACCAGGGCCACGGTGGTGGAAATATTAAAGGTATTGAGCCCATCTCCTCCGGTACCGCAGACATCGAGTATTTCGCCGGCACGTGTTACCTCATCCAGGGGGACCTCGGTGGCGCGATTGCGTAATTCTGCGGCAAAGGCCGCCAGTTCCACATCCGATTCGCCTTTTTTGGCCAGGGCGGTGAGAAATTCCGCTTTTATCTCCGGAGGAATCTCCTCGCTGGTCATGTGCTCTACTGCTTCAGTTACCTGGTCAATCGCAAGATCGGTGCCTGCACGCAGTTGTTCAGTCAACGGGGTTAACATGACTGGGAGGGTCGGTCCTCGGCGTTAATGGTTCAAGGTTTTTGGGTCGTGATGAAGGATTTCCTTCGCTACAGTGCGCCTCTTCCATTGTGGAAACGCAACTGCTTAGAACTGATACAGAAGAAGGCTTCAATGAAGCCCTTGAGCTGGCTGTTACCCAATTAAGGCAGGGTGAAGTGGTAGCTGTGCCCACGGAAACGGTGTACGGGTTGGCGGCCAACGCGCTGGAATTGGCCAGTGTAGAGAAAATTTTTACCGCCAAGGATCGGCCGGCTCAGAACCCGATCATCGTGCACGTATCAAGCGAATCGATGGCACGCGATTGCGTGGCAAGGTGGCCTGAATCTGCCACTGCGTTGGCAAAGGCATTCTGGCCCGGGCCTCTTGCCTTGGTGTTGCCCAAGGCGGACAGTATTCCTGATAACGTTGTGGCAGGAGGCGTTACCGTGGGCGTGCGTTGGCCCAGTCATCCCTTCATGCAGGAACTCATCACCGCCTGCGGTTTCCCTCTGGCTGCGCCCAGCGCAAATCTTTCCAACCACATTTCCCCAAC
>CAZAIZ010000065.1:0-7556 GCA_964485275.1 uncultured Pedosphaera sp. | reverse complement strand
CCAACCGTACTTTGGGTTGTGAAGTTTCCACCCGCAGGGTTTCATGGCGGTTCATGTGGTTTATTCAGGTGTTTCCATGGAAAGTTTCTCTCGATCTGATAGAAATCGCCATATCATCACCCCTCCAATTATTAAGATTATACTGATTCCCTGCCCGGAGGTAAGTTTACCAAACCATAGATGCCCCCGGCCATCAGCCCTCAGGAATTCCATTCCGAAACGGAGGAGAGCATAGCCGATAAGGTAGGAGGCAAATATCTGGCCGTTGAATTTACGGTTTCTAAATAGCCATGCCAAGGTGCCATACAAGGCAAGATTCAGAAGGCTCTCATAAATCTGAGTAGGGTGGACGTGGGAGGGGTGTGTGCTATGGCTCTGGGGGAATTGCACTGCCCACGGCAGATCGCAAACTCGACCATAACAGCACCCGGTCATGAAACAACCGATGCGCCCAAGGGCATGGCCGAGGGCAAAGCTAGGGGCAAGTGTATCCAATGTGGCCCAGAGGGGCATTTTGGTTTTACGGGTAAAAAGCCACACAGCAATAGCGGTTCCAAACAATGCACCATGAAATACCATACCTGAACGTTGCAGGATGAGGTCCTTGAGGGGCTTCTCTCCATTCCAGTGATTGGCTACGTAAAGCAGCTTGGCACCGGCTATGCCGCCGATAAATATCCACAACATCAGGTTGGATATATCTTCAGGACTTAGGCCGATCTTCATGCCGCGCCTGCCGGCGGTCCACATGCCCACCATAAAACCTGTTGCCAGAAGGATGCCGTACCAATGAACAGTGAGTCCGCTGATGTCAAAAGCTACCGGGTGCACACGGCTACGTTAGGGTTTGGGGAGGGAAACAGGCAAGCCCGGCTTATTTGGCTTTTGATCAAGCCCATTTTGCGGTAACCACGCCATGTGGCATCGCTAGTGAAAGAGATTCAGAAGCGTGCAGCTGAGCAGCTGACTTTGCCTGAGGGTGTCCTGCCTTCTGATGAATTGCCGCTGTTTAAGCGTTATCTCAAGAACGAAGAGAATCTCCTCAAAAAATTACACCGGGAAGGCGGACTGGGCCGTGAAGTATGTCGTGCCCGGGCAGCCCTCATGGATGCCCTCATTCTTAATCTCTTTGAAGTAGCGGTCCGAATTGCAGCAAATGAGACTGAAGGGAACCAGCCTGCCATGGCAGTGATTGCCCTGGGTGGGTATGGACGTGCTGAACTCAACCCACACAGTGACATTGATATTCAGTTTCTTTGTGAAGATCGCTTATTGAGTGGATCCAAGCCGGATGTGTATTTGCAAAGTGTGATCGATACGGTCCTTTATATGCTCTGGGATCTGGGGCTTAAGATTGGCCATTCGGTGCGTCGGGTCCGTGATTGTGTGGATGAGGCGAACAAGGATATGCAGTCCAAGACCGCCCTGATTGAGTCGAGACTGGTGATTGGCGATGAATCCTTGTTTGCCAGAATGGAAAAACAGGTTCATGCCAAATGTGTTAAACCTTCGGTGGAAAAGTATATCTCCATGCGAATTGAAGATCAGGCTGCCCGGCGTGAGAAATTTGGGGGGGCGGTGACCTTGCAGGAGCCGAATATCAAGAATGGTTGTGGGGGACTGCGTGATTATCAAAACCTTCGCTGGATGATGCATTTCAAATGCGGAATGCATTTTGTTGAGGATCTGGAGACAGAAAAACAGATCAGTAAAGCCGATGCGGAAAAACTGGAGGCAGCTTATTCGTTTCTTTTACGTGCCCGCAATGAACTCCACTACCAGCTTGACCGGTCGGTTGATGCACTGACTAAGGCAGTGCAGCCCAAGGTTGCTTGGCGCCTGGGCTATACTAATCGTTCCCCCGCCAAACGGCTGGAGGCGTTCATGGGAGATTATTATCGTCATGCAAGAAATATCGATTTGATTGTGCGTTCCATCGAAATGCGGCTAGCCATTATCCCCCGACCAAGATGGCAGCAGACGATTGGACGGTGGGTGAGGGGGAGTAAGGAGCGGGTTATCGACGGGTTTCGGATTATTGATGGTGAGATAAATTATGTAAGGCGCGGGGTGTTTAAGGAACAGCCACGCAAGCTTATGCGGGTGTTCCTTCTTATGCAGCGCCATAGTGTGCGTTTGCATCCAAATCTGGCACAGTTGATTCGTGACAATGCTTGGATGATGGATCGGAAACTACGTACGGATCCAGATGTGCACGAGACGTTTCTTGAAATAATGAATCAACCCGGTGCAGTAGGGCATGTTGTGAGGCGGATGCATGAACTGGATATTTTGGGAAGATACCTTCCCGAATTCGGCCGGCTCACCTGCCTGGTGCAGCACGAATTTTTCCATCAGTACACCGTTGATGAACATACGCTCGTGTGCATGGAGAAACTTGATGGACTATGGGATGGTAAATGGGATGCTTATGGGAAATATCGCGAGGTTTTTGAAGAAATAGCTCGGCCTTCAGTTCTGTATTTGGCTCTTTTGTTGCATGATGCAGGTAAAGGTTTTGAGAGTGCTCATCATGAGCGGGAGAGTGAACGCGTGGCTGATCATGTGGCTGATCGTTTGGGACTGGATGAGGCTGCAACAGAGAGCTTGTTAACGGTAATCCGACATCATCTCCTGATGGTGCAGGTTGCTCAAAGGCGTGATTTGGAAGACCCCCTGGTGGTGAAGCAGTTTTGCGAGACATTGGAGACGGAGGAAAATTTAAACCTCCTAATGCTGCACACTCTGGCCGATTCTCTGGGTACGGCCGACAATTTATGGAACGGGTTCAAGGAAACCACTCAGTGGGCGTTGTATTGGAAGAGTTGCGCTTTTTTCCGTAGAGATCCTAAAGCAGTTCGAGTGGAGGAACGGCAGCGCGATGAGATAGAAGCTGAGACTATTAAAGTTCTTGATGAAGGGATTCCTTTGGAGGAAATCGAGGCGCATTTTGACAATCTTCCCGCTCGTTACTTTAGAGCGGTGCCTGTCAACGAGATTGTGGGGGATATCAGATTGGTGCACGAGTTCTTTGAGCAACAGATTTTGTATGCTGATCGCATGCTAAAGCCGTCAATTACCTGGGAAAGGGACTTGAACCGAGGTTGTTCCAGCGTGGGGGTATGTACCTGGGACCGGCCGGGGGTGTTCAGTCGGGTAACGGGGGTGTTTGCCGAGTGCGGGTTTAACATCCTGAGTGCGCAGATCTTTACTCGTGAAGATTCGATTATAATTGACCGTTTTTTGCTTACTGATGCCAGGACGGGTGGTTTGCCCGACTCGGGATTGCGAAAGATTTTTTCTGAACGGTTGGAAGAGGCCTTAAAATCAGAAACAGATCTTGACCTCGATTTTGCAGAGCTCCCGGAATCTGCGGTGGAGTATACCTCGCTAAGTGGTGAGCGCATTGCTACCCAGATATTTTTTGATAACCGAGCCAGTGATGAATTTACGGTTCTTGATTTGGAGGCGGAGGATCATATCGGGCTTCTTTATGCGGTAACCCATACGCTTAACACACTTGGGTTGTCCATAGAACTTGCGCGTATTAACACGGCAAAAGGAGGGGTGTCAGACAGTTTTTATCTCGTGGATGAGAAGGGTTTGAAAATTGAGGATAAGCCTCGCCAACAGTTTGTTGAGTCCATGATTCGGCAAGTCATTGAGGCTCTCCATGAAGCCTGAATCAGGTCTCGAGCACCGCTAAGGCTGCAGCTTGTCCTCCATTATGGCTGAGGCTAATATGGACGTTTCTGCCTCCAAGCTCAGAAAAAAGCCCGGCAGCCTTGCCATGTAATCGTACGACGGGGCGACCATGTTCCTGATGGGCAATTTCAATATCATGCCAGTTTAACTTTCCTCCAATCCCGGTGCCAAAGGCCTTGCTGATGGCTTCCTTTCCGGCAAACCGGGCGGCAATGCTGGGAGCAGGATTGCTTTGCCTAAGGCAATATTCGATTTCTTCAGCGCAAAGAAACTTATGGAGAAACTTATCGCCCCAGCGCTCGTGTGCTTGGTCAATGCGTTTAACATCAGTGATGTCAATGCCCGTGCCAATTATCATTTAGGACCGATATCCTTTCATTAGTCTAAGCATCTCCTTGACGGCTTTGGTTAGGCCAATTTGTGTAGATCGACTGATGATACTGTGGCCGATGTTGAGTTCTTCCAGGTATGGCACCACGTGCAGAGCAGAGAGATTATCGTAATTCAAACCGTGTCCTGCATTTACCCGCAATTCCAGTGAATGAGCATGTGTTGCGGCGGCTATTAGTCGGGTGAGTTCCCGTTGTCGTAATCGGGCATTGCTAAAGTGTTCTGCGTATGAGCCGGTGTGCAGTTCAATAAATTGCGCTCCAGTTGCCGCAGCAGCTTCAATTTGGGTAACGTCGGGGTTGATGAATAGACTCACTGCTATGCTGGCCTTGCGCATTCGAGAGCAAACTCGCTTTATGGTGGCCAATTGCTTGGCTACATCTAGTCCCCCTTCGGTGGTGATCTCCTGGCGTTTCTCAGGGACCAGGCAAACGATATCTGGCTTAATTTTTAAGGCGAACCGGACAATCTCCGGGGCAATGGCCATTTCAAAATTCAGGCGGGTGGAGATTTGCCTGCGCAAGGCCCTGACGTCTGCATCTTGGATGTGGCGCCGATCCTCGCGCAAGTGCGCTGTGATTCCATGGGCACCGGCTGCTTCACAGGTTAATGCTGCTTCCACGGGACAGGGCTCCCCGTGTTTTTGACCGCGATAGCGCGCTTCGCGCAACGTCGCCACGTGGTCAATATTTACACCCAGTTTGAGCACCTGCACAATTTATGCAAATTCCGGCAGCTTGCCAACTTCATCCTTATTGATAGATTTTATGGGTGAATCAGCCGGCTCTGATACTGGCAGTGTTTTATGCAGCTGGAGTGGTCCTTGGGGATCTCTTTGTGGTGCCCATTTTCACTTTGTTCAGTGCATTATTCATTTTTGGTTTTTTGGGTTTGGGAGTCCATGAACTGGCAATCAGGCTTTCCACTGTTGTAGGAAAACAGGATTATCACGCAAGTTCATTGGATTGCGTTTACGGTCTCTGTGAAATTGCAAGGGTTGTTTTGCTGATGGCAATTGTGGCTTTGATGGGGTGGTTCAATTATGCCAGGCATACCTCGGTTATTTCGCCCTACGATCTCCGACGAATTATCCCTGAAAAGGGCGCAATCGCTTCTGTGAAAGGGAGAATCGCGGCACCGCCCAAAATCCAGCGTTTTGGAACGAGGGAGCGCGTGCAATTATCAGTTGATGTCAGCGCAATACGCCTTGATGAAGCGTGGGAGGTTGGTTATGGGCGGATTGTTGTCACTACAACAAATAAACTTGGCTTGGCGTATAACTTCGGAAAACAAATTCAAGTGGATGGGGTTCTCATCCCTCCGGAAAGCGCTTCGTCTCCGGGTTTATATGATTACCGTCAGCAACTTGTTAGGCTTGGTATATATCATGAGTTGCGTACAGATGCTTTGTCTAGGTGGATAATCTTCCCGACCTCGCCCGCTCCTTCATGGAGCGAAAGATTTCAGAAATGGGGGTGTTCTGTGCTTGGTCGGGGGTTTCCGGACAATGATCCGGCAATAGAATTGTTATGGGCGATGAGTCTTGGTTGGCGCACAGGATTAACCGGCAGCACGGCTGAACCTTTTATGCGATCTGGAACAATGCATCTTTTTGCTATTTCTGGTCTACATGTGGCGTTGGTCGCAGGAATCCTAGTGTCATTACTTAGAATCATAAGGCTGAATCGTCAATGGGCTGGTGTGGTGGCTATTCCGCTGCTTTGGTTTTATGCAGGAGCAACCGGCTGGCAGCCTTCAGCTGTAAGAGCGACAACGATGGTTACCTTGGTGCTCAGTGCATGGGTATTCAAACGGCCGGTCAATTTGCTGAATTCATTGGGAATGGCGGCGTTTCTCATTCTTATGTGGAATCCGCAGCAGTTGTTCCGAGCCAGCTTTCAGTTGTCGTTTGCCGTGGTGTTCAGTTTGGCGGTTGTTGTGCCACCGGTTGCTGAGTGGTTTCACGCTCAGGTTCAACCAGACGCATATTTGCCCCGGCAGTTATGGTCGCGGTGGCGCCAGTGGGCTCTCTGGCCATCGTATTGGCTGGCTGGGGCTCTGGCGGTTTCCTTTGGAGCTTGGTTGGCCTCGTTGCCATTGGTAGCGCATCATTTTAATCTGTTCAGTCCGATTGCTCTATTGGCCAATGTTCCAGTGGTAATATGTGGGATGGCAGCCTTGGCGAGTTGTCTGGGAAGCTTGTTATTTGGAGCGTGGCTGGAGCCCGTCTCAGTGCTCTTTAATCATGCGGCGTGGTTTTACATGAATGCGATGATGATGATCAGCCGCTGGGCAGCTGATTTACCCGAGGCCTGGCAATATGTCCGTTCGCCGTCTCATTGGATGATTATCGGTTGGTATCTGCTATTATTCGCAATGGGTTCAGGCTGGCTTTTGAAAGCAAAGATGCGGCGATGGTTGTTTGGTGGAGTGGCTGTTTATATTTGTGCATTAATTTGGTCATGGAAAGTGGATCGGAATACAATGAGATTGAGCTTTCTTCCAGATGGGCCGGTTATTCATGTGGAAGGGGAAAAGGGGATGTTGATCGATTGTGGTGATGAACGGATGGTGGAATATGTGATTCCCAGACATCTCCGTTCACGCGGGGTGGATAATGTTGGAGATTTAGTGCTTACGCATTCGGTGAAACATCATGCGGGAGGGTTCGTGGGGTTGTTGGAAGAACAGTTAATTACACAGGTCTCTTTAAGTCATGCCCGAAGCACCTCAAAGGTCCATAAAATGGTGTTGGAGAATTTGGGTGATTCAAATCGGAAACGCATAGTTTCGGCTGGCGATAAGATTGGGCCTTGGAAAGTTTTACATCCTGCATCTGGAGACGATTTCTCACGGAGTTCAGATGATGCCTTGGTGCTGGCTGGAGAATTCCACGGAGTACGGGTTATATTAATGTCGGACTTGGGTAGAGATGGGCGACAGACATTAATCAAACGCAATGCAGATTTGCGTGCGGATGTACTGGTGGTTTCAGTCCCGGATCGGAGTTCAACCTTGGGCTTGGGGATATTGAGGCTAATCCAACCCAAGGCAATTCTGGTTCACGATTGTAATTTTCCTGTGACTGAACGGGCTTCGGCTGATTGGCTCGAGCAATTGCAATCAAGCGGGGCACAGGTTTTCAGTGTGCGCAAGTTGGG
The DNA here is from genome assembly GCA_964485275.1 of uncultured Pedosphaera sp. Taxonomy (GTDB): domain Bacteria; phylum Verrucomicrobiota; class Verrucomicrobiia; order Limisphaerales; family UBA1100; genus UBA1100. Next base: position 300 of record CAZAIZ010000065.1, on the reverse strand, counting down.
AGGCATCCGGTTGACGGTAAAACCGGGCGACTGGCGATTGGAGAATTCACAAGGGATTCTTTTTTTGCGGTGACAAACCAAGTTTTCCAAACATTTTGGGTCGGGAGGAGGTGTATGCTAAACTCCGGTCATGGCGAAGCCCTTTATCACTGCTGCATGGCGCGATCTTTTGCTGCTTAATTGGCGCGTGGATCGGTCGTTATTGCAGTCGCATGTGCCGGAGGGGACCGAACTGGACCTTTGGAAGGGAGATTGTTATGTGAGCCTTGTGGGGTTCCGGTTTTTGGATTTGGCGGTGAA
>CAZAIZ010000064.1:0-7615 GCA_964485275.1 uncultured Pedosphaera sp. | reverse complement strand
ACAAAATCAATGTGGTTATCGTAGCTGTGCTGGTAAAATGCCATCAGCACATCGGCTTCGTCTCCGGAGGTGAGGACTTCCCCGGAACTCAAGCGCACCTGAAAGATGGAGGGACCGCCCGAGATGGTTGCGGGAATGGTCATGAAGGTCATGACCTCCTGCTCACTCCTGCCGGCTAGTCGCGCGAGAAATCCGCCAATGGACTGGATGCCGTCCTGGGAATTTCCGGCAATCCGGATGACGGCCTCGTGAATCTTGGAGACCTTAAGGTTGTCGCTGACGGCCTCATCGGCCGTGGGATTGTCGCTCATCGATTTGAATCAACAAAAATTGCCGGCAGCTATCACGTCCCGCGCTCCGGCTTCCCCTCTGCATTGAGAAGATGAGCGAAGCTAACACTAAAAGTTGACCTGTCAACCGATATCCACAAAAGAAAATCCAATTTTGTTTATACGTTTCGATCCTTAAATTCAGAATCCTTAAGTGCTATCAGCATAGATTTGAGGACCCTCGTGATATATAAGGTCTGCTAATTACAATATGGTTTATTCAAATGTCTTTCAGGGCCCACTCAAGGCCTTCAAGGACTCCTAGGCCGCAGTCTGATCGGGCGATGAAACCATTGATTGACTTCACGTATTGGACCACTTCGGTAATGGCATTGGCCGGAGCTACAACCCACTGTGCGCAATCGGGTTGCAGCATGGATATATCATTCCAATGATCTCCCGCTGCCAAAACGCCTTCGCAGGGGATATTAAGGATCCGGGTTACCTCCTTGAGTGCAGTCCCTTTGGTGTATTCGGCATGTGAGAGGCGGGCATAAATATCGTTTCTTACAAAGCTCAGTAGTGGTTCATCAGCGAACTTTTTTTCTACGTACTTCTGAATTTGGTCAGCATCGGGGTTGTTGCGTGCAATCAGGCAAAAAGGCGACCATTGGTCTTCATATACACTGGCGGTGAAATGGAGGTTTACCCATTCAAAAATCTCCGGTAATCGGTCTGAAATATGGGCGAACAGGGCTGCTTGCGCAGCAGCGCACCGTTCATTCCATTTATTATGAGAGATGAATTGGTCTCCATCATACCGGTGGATTTCCCGCTCCACGACAACCACGTAATCTGGATGGACCGAGAGATCCGCTTTATCGAGGCCACACTGCAAATCTTCCAGGGTACGCCCGGTATTAATGATCCATTTTACTCCGTTATCCTGCAATTCTCTGAGTTTTTCCTGAAGTGCCAGAGGGACCGCCGGTTCAGAAAAGTCTGAGTGCAGGGTGCCGTCGAAATCGGTGCAAATAAGCTGAAGTTGGGAAGGGGCGCGCATGGTTGGGTCTTGCGCGAGTGAGTGAATCGACCTCACAATGCGGTGTCAAAATTAAAGCATGGGCAGGATGCCCATTAAATGTAAATATTGGGCTAGAAAGACAAACAGGTGAGAGGAATCAACTGATATGAAAAGTGCCTACGAACTGGCGATGGAGAAACTGCAAAAGGAGTCGCCCGAGCAATCGTTGAGTGAGGAGAAAAAGGCCGAACTGGCCGAGCTCGATAATTTGTACAAATCCAAACTGGCCGAGCGTGAGGTGTTCCTGGGTGGCAAGATCGCAGAGGCTGAGGCGGTTGGGGATTTTGAAACGTTGGAACAACTTCAGCGTGAACTGGCTTCAGACAAGAAAACCCTTGAGACCGAGCTGGAAGAGAAGAAAGAAGAGGCCAGGAATGTATCAAATTGAAAATCCCCCGCCGTGGCAGGGGATTCTTAACTGGTGAAACGGATGCTTAGCGTTGGGCAAACACCGGTGCGGGGACATTAAACTGATTGTCCAGTGTATTAAGTTGTTTGAGCAGCCCAACCACCGTCTTCATGTTGCGTTGGACGTCCACGAGTGATTTATTGGCCAATTCCAGATCCCCAATTACTGCTGCAGCATAGAAGAGGCCTTTTTCGTCCTGTATCTGCGGCAATAATTCAGCCAGCTCCCCATTGACCGAGAGGACCAGCTCGGCATTCTTCTGGATTTTGACCGCCTTTTCATCGGCTATCTTACCCAGTTCTCGGTAGCGGTCCGCGAGTCTTTCATCTTTTTTATTTTTTGCGGTTGTTTTGCACCATTCAGCTTGCTGGCGAGCGAGGTTCACCGCACCCCCTATCTTTTTGTGCAGGGCACCATCGGCAGCGGTAACAGTGATACTGTATTGAATTTGTGAGAGAATATTGTCAAATTCAGCTATTTTCTCGCGCTGTGATCGGTTAAGCCCTTCAAAGATACCCAGTGAATGTTCGATACTGGCCACCATCTGGTTAACAGCAGCTTTGAGGGTACTTTTGGTTTTTTCGTCGCGGGGAGCAAAGCCGTCTCGGGCGTAAAGTGAGCCTGTAGCGATCAGGAGGGTGGCGAGGATTGTGGTGTGGTTAATAATGCGTTTCATGGTAGTCCTTTGTTTGGTTGGTGGCCTGTTGCCTTTATGCTCTTATTCACTCCAACGGCTTTTGGATTCTTTCACAAAAGCCCTAAAAATTTATTTTTCTTTCATCTGCCGCTGGAAAAACAGGCGTTTTTGGGCGATGTTGCCGGGCATGAAGTTACATAGAATGGCTTCCACTTGGAAACCTCCTCATATTTCTGATTACCAACTGATATGCATGATCGGGGAAGGTGCATTCGGGCAAATTTGGCTGGGACGTGATGCGTTGGGCCTGTACCGGGCAGTTAAAGTGATACGTTACGAAGACTTTGACTCCTTAGAATCCTATCAAGCCGAATACCACGGGATTCGCCAGTATGCACCCTACTCACGAAAGTATGAGGGCTTGATGGAGATTCATCATGTCGGCATTCACAAGAAGGAAGGTTACTATTATTACGTGATGGATTTGGCTGATGATCTCCGGGAGATCGAGTCGATTACTCCAGATTATCAGACGAAAACCCTGCGTGCCTATCTGGGCGAGCAACCCAATCATCGGGTGTCCCCTCAGGAGGCACTGCATATCGGCATTGAGGTGGCTGAATCACTGAGTTACCTGCATTCGGTGGATTTGGTTCATCGCGATATTAAACCCGAGAATATTCTCTGTATTAATGGGAAATGGAAACTGGCCGATTTGGGGTTTGTTTCCAAATGCGGAGGAAAAACCTATGTGGGGTCACTCGGTTATATTGCACCGGAGGGACCGGGGCATCCCTCGGCTGATGTTCATGGGGTGGGGAAAATCCTTTATGAAATGGTGACAGGCAACGAGGTGGCAGATTTCCCTGAATGTCCAAGCTGGATTTTTGACAACACAAGCGAAGCGGCACATTTTCAGGAACTCAATGCAATCATTTTAAAAGCCGCAGATCCCATTGCTGCCCAGCGCCACCAATGTGGTTGGAGTTTGCTTGGCGAACTTGAATCCATTCTCCCGGAGGGCAGGCACGAACCATCTGTGGTTGGAGGAATGACTGTCCCTGACTGGGGCCGATACGTTTACGCGGCACTGGCTGTGGGCTTGGTTCTGGCGGTCCTTAGTTATGTGCGACTAGTTGATCAGGCCCTTGAGGAAGCTACGATGCCACCGATAGAAGACCAGGCTGGAAGTAAATAATGATCTGACAGAAAATGGGTTTGGGCGTGGTGTATATGGGTATGGAAACAAAAAAGGCAAAAAAGGACTGGGCGCAAACACGCCGGACCCTGCTCGAACGTCTGCGTCGTACCCGGACCGATGAAGTAAGTTGGTATGACTTTTTCGACACCTATTCGCGCCTTATCTACAGCGTTGCATGCAAGTCCGGTCTCGATCACGGTGATGCGGAGGATGTCGTGCAGACCACCACTTTAAAGGTCTCCCAATACATCGACCACTTTGAGTTTAACCCCGGTCGTGGCAAATTCCGAAACTGGGTATGCATGATTACCAAGCAGCAGATCGCCAATCACTATCGCAAGCTTAGTCGCCGGCCTGAGCTGGCCGAGTGGCTGCCTGATGAAGATGAAGAGAGTCCGGAGATTGAGGATCCGGTCAATCAATGGGATGCGCTGTGGGAAAGGGAATATTTCGATCACGTCAATGATTTGGCTTTGTCTGAGGTGAAGAAAAAAGTGAGCCCGAAGCAGTACCAAATTTTCCATCTTTACTGCATTAAGGATCGGGACGCAAAAAAGATCGCCCTGATGCTCGGCATTTCCGCTAATGAGGTGTACTTGGCCAAGAACCGTGTGTTGCCTCTGTACGAGGAGGCCGTCAATGCGGTTTTTGGTGGATGCCGTGAGCCCGTTCTTGACCCTTAGTCGGTCAGTGCAAAATATTGTATGGCGGCCAGAATTATGGAGTGGCGTATTTTCCCTTCCTTAATCATCTGTGGTAAATCATCGGCTTTAACTAAAACCGTTACGAGATCTTCACCCGCATCAAACTGGACTTCATCGGTGAGCCGGCAGTCTTCAATCATAATGGTATGGACACGGTTATTCATGATGGCCGGGTTGGCAAAGCATTCTCCAATCTTGCGTGCATTTTGCCCGGTGTAGCCAGTTTCCTCTGCCAGTTCACGCACGGCAGTGGCTACCGGATCGGTTTCGCCCGGGTCCATCATGCCTCCGGGGATTTCCAATTCCACCGTTTCTGAACCCTGACGGTATTGCTCCACTAAAACCATATCGCGTTCGGGGGTGAGGGCGATGATATTAACCCAGTCGGGACATTCCAACACTACCATCTTGTGCTCAGTACCGGTGCGCGGGTTAACGGTTTTGTCTTCACGAATTTTGAAGATGCGGTGGTCGCTAATAAGTCGGCTGCCGCGGTTTTCCCATTTTTGAACGGTGGGTTCAGGATCGGATCCAGACATTATTTATTGCGCTCATCGTGAGCGGTTTTCATGAGATTTAAAAGATGAAGCAGGGCTTGCTCGTAAGTACGTTCACCTTGCTCAGCTAGCTGGAGTGCACGTTTGTTCAATTGGATTGCCATCTCAGGAGCCTTGTCATCAGGAACATCGAGTTGCTGTAGTGCCTGCTCCAGAGCCACCTGATCGCTATTGGTCATTCGGAGCCGGGGAATCCTTTGGCAGCTGAGCCTTGGCGGATGATCTTAACCGTTTGCATCCCATCATCCTGTTCAATTGAATCCACAACATCTTGCCCGGATATTACATGGCCAAAAACCGTGTGTTTCCCGTCTAAATGCGGAGTGGGGCCATGTGTGATAAAAAACTGGCTTCCATTGGTGCCCGGGCCGGCATTGGCCATGGAAAGGATGCCTGGCCCATCATGTTGTAATGTCTCATCAATCTCATCATCGAATTTGTAGCCCGGACCGCCGGTGCCAATACCATCAGGGCATCCCCCTTGAATCATGAAATCGGCAATCACACGGTGAAAGGACAGGCCATTGAAGTAGGGCTTGCCTTTTTGATCCTTTGGTTCAGTTCCATCTGTTGAATAAAATTTTGTGCCTTCAGCTAGTCCCACAAAGTTTGCCACTGTCTGCGGTGTCTTCTCGAATTCCAGTTGCAGGATAATTGTACCTTTAGAGGTGGTCATTTCGGCGTAAAGGCCGTCAGCTAGGCTTTCGTTACTCATTTTTGGAAAATTCGCGTGTACGGGACGGTTTGCCAAGTCAAAACACAGAAAAGACTCGCCAGCAGCGACCAATCCGCTTTCATGGAGTCCCTATGCATACCAAATTTATTCTGGATACAATTGTTTTGGCGCTTTTTTGCTCGGGCCTTTTCGTTGGTTGCGGAAAGAAGGAGCCAGTCGGCGATTCTTCTCAGTCGATGGAACCCCAGAATCTAGGTGGGGGCGGGGCTGATCCAGTCATCCCCCCGACCACCCAGCAGAAACCTCAGCCATTAGGTGAGGGATTGTTTGCCGAAATAGATACTATCAAGGGTAAAATTCGCATTAAGCTGGAGTTTGAGAAGACACCGCAGACAGTGGCAAACTTTGTGGGACTAGCTGAAGGCACAAAATTTTATTCAACAGATGGAACTGAACCAAAGGATCAAAAAGGCAAGCCCTACTTCAATGGCCTGTCCTTTCACCGTGTGATTGCCGATTTCATGATTCAAGGGGGATGCCCTGATGGTATTGGCACCGGCGGTCCGGGCTACAAATTCGATGATGAGATTGACCCCACACTTAAGCATTCAGGACCGGGGATCCTTTCCATGGCCAATGCAGGGCCTGGAACAAACGGTAGTCAGTTTTTCGTTACCCACAAAGCGACGCCACATTTAGATGGGAAACACACGGTTTTTGGACGTGTGGCAGATGCCTCGGACCAGGCCGTTGTGAATGCTATTGCTAAAGGCGATAAGATCAACAGCGTAACAATCATCCGTAATGGCGATAAAGCCAAGGCCTTCAAAGGTGGCGAAGAACATTTTAATCAATTTGCCGAGGAGAATAAAAAGCGTCGCGCTGAGAAGGAAAAAGCTGAGCAAGCAAAGTTTAAAGAAAAAATGAAAAAGGAAGAAGAACTGGTTGAAACACTGTTGGCCGCACTTAAGGAAAAGCATAAAGCCGAAGTGATTACAGCGACCAACGGTTTGCGCCATATTATCACCAATCCTGGCTCGGGCGATGTGCCTGAGAAAGGCGATACACTTACGCTTAAGCTCGTGTTTAAGTTAACCGATGGCAAAGTGATCGATGATTCCAGTAAGAACGAGACCCCCTTCAAGATACCTGTTGGGGCACCAATGCGACTGAAGGGTCTGGAGCAGGGCTTGAAAGGCATGAAGAATGGCGAGCAACGCACAGTTGTCGTTCCCCACGAGCTGGGCTTTGGCACTGCTGGGGCAGGCCAGGAGATACCACCGTATTCAACGTTAATATTTGAGTTGGAGATTATTGACGTTCAATCAGAAAAAAAACAAATCGCTGGGATCATTGCAAAACTGAAAAAAGATCATCCAAAAACAGACCTGATTACTACGAAAAGCGGTTTGCAGTACGTGAGAACAAAAGAGGGGGCAGGTGAAAAGGCCGGCAAGGGAAAAAAAATTAAGGCACATTACACCGGTAAACTGCTGGACGGGACAGAGTTTGATAGTTCGGTAAAGCGTGGAATGCCTTTTGAATTTGTAGTTGGAACTGGTCAGGTAATTAAAGGTTGGGATGAGGCGTTGAGTGACATGAGAAAAGGAGAGAAACGCACCCTAATTATTCCCTCGGAGTTGGCGTACGGGCCAAACGGCAGACCTCCCAAGATTCCCCCGTCCTCTACACTTGTATTTGAGGTGGAATTAGTGGATTTTTAGGGCGCGATGCGCACCTTAATTATCTTATTTTCAATCTCGTTACTCTCATTGAGTTCCTCTGCTGCGGATAAACTGGCTGATGGTCTATACGCCCAGTTGGATACCTCCAGAGGCGAGATTACAGTCAAGCTGGAATTTGAGAAAACTCCCTTAACGGTGGTAAACTTTGTGGGGCTTGCCGAGGGCACAAAGAAGTTTACAGCACAAGGTCGCGAGGAAGGTAAGCCATACTATGATGGTCTGATCTTTCACCGCGTGATTGCTGATTTTATGATTCAAGGCGGATGCCCTTTGGGTACCGGTACAGGGAGCCCGGGCTACCGTTTTGATGACGAGATCAGCCCTACACTAAAG
>CAZAIZ010000063.1:0-7624 GCA_964485275.1 uncultured Pedosphaera sp. | reverse complement strand
CCTCCACTGCTCGCCTCCACAGTACGCTCAGCAAGGGCTGCCTCCACTTCCTGTGCCTGTTGCTGGGCCCGCATGGCCTGTTTCATTAATTTATTAATACTTGCCATAATTTAAATCTCCTTAGGTACGTATATCCACAATCTGCCCCTTAAATACTTCCAGCGCTTTCTTAATCAAGGGATCGTTTTTGAATTCCTCCATGTCAATGGGTCCTTCCGTTGGTTTGGTCGATACATTCCCCTCCTTTGCAATCTCTGCAACAGAAGCTTCTCCGACTTTCAAGGGAGCCCAGTCAGCGGGGCGATCGGCTATCACATAACTGACAGCCCGAACTGACTGACCCACTTTGTTTAATGCCTCAATCAACGCCTTGTTTGTCTCCTTCGTGTCGGCCAATTCCATTTGTGGAGCAAACGCTTCAGGAAAACCTATCTTTACCACTCCTCCCTTAACTGACTGCAAATAAGCCTCTTGAAAATACGCACGGGAAAAAACCCCCAACGAATTCATCATATCTACCCAAAGCAATTTTAAGTCAGAAACCACAGGTGACTCTGACTTAACCTCAGTGGAGTACTCTTCAACAGAAGCCTTGTTTTCTGCCAAGTCTTGCTTCGGCTCCAAATTTTTTGGCTTAGCGGGAATCTTTTTTGATGCAGAAACGGGCTCTTCAATCGTTACAGCACCGCCTTGGTCACGAATCTCCTGAAGCTTATCAAGCACATCATTCAGGCTCATTGCGCCTGAGGCATCAATTGCCTTCATCAGGCTCACCTCGACCAAAATCTTCTTGGAAGAAGCTCCACGCAGCTGAAGCTCACAGTCAGTTAACGTTTCAAGAACCCGGGAAACTGCACTGTGATTAGTCAACCCCGCCTGCTCTTTGAGCGCAGTTGCTTCAGCCTCAGATATCTGCAAAAGCCCAACATCACCTCTGGAGACAAGATATACCAATAGATTGCGAAAGTGATTCAGTAAATCGCCCACCAACCGTGCCAGCTCCTTGCCTCCGATCGTAAGATCATTCAGTTCGCGCAAAGCCACTGCTGACTCTCCATTTAAAATAGCATTGGTCAATGAAATCACCTGCCCTTGAGAACTGAGTCCGAACATCGAAAGCACATCGGATTCCTTGATTTCTTCCCCACAAAAGCTGATGAGCTGATCAAGGGTGCTTTCAGCATCCCGCATCCCTCCATCCGCACCGCGAGCGATCGCCTGCAGTGCCGCCTCATCGACGGTTACCTTCTCCTCTTTTGCTATGTATTTAAGGTGTGCAACAATTTCTGCCGCAGGAATACGACGAAGATCAAAGCGCTGGCAGCGCGACAAGATTGTGGGCAGTACTTTTTCCGGCTCAGTTGTTGCAAAGAGGAACTTTACGTGTGCCGGGGGCTCTTCCAGCGTTTTAAGCAAGGCATTGAAGGCGGCCGTTGTAAGCATGTGCACTTCATCAATGATGTAAATTTTATAGCGGCAAGTCGCTGGGGCGTAGGGTGCGGTATCGCGCAACTCACGAACTTGTTCCACACCGTTATTGCTCGCGCCATCAATCTCCAGAACATCAAGGGCCCTACCTTCAGCAATCTCAATACAGCGCTCATCATTTTCAGAAAAATCAACCAGGGGTCCATCGGTTGCATTCAACGCTTTGGAAAAAATTCGTGCGATTGTCGTTTTGCCTGTTCCTCGCGGGCCGCTGAAAAGATATGCGTGAGCGACCCGCCCGGAATTAATGGCATTAGACAGTGTTTGGGTGACGTGTTCTTGGCCAACCACATCCGAAAACCGTTGAGGACGATATTTGCGGGCTATTACCTGATAAGACACCGTGATTTTTTGGCTGGGGAATTAAATTAGGCCAGGGTGACCACGGCAGATGCAGATCAAGCTACCGTTGCTGCCTTCCGGCCCTGGCGGGATTTGCAAGCCCGCATTCCATGGGCCCTGACGCACCGATACTGCCGCCCCCCATGGGAGGCGGCAAGTAGATTCAAACGCAACAACCCGAGAAAACCCTCTATTGAGCACTGAACTTATGCACAGTAGTAGTCTTGTATGTTTCCCCGGGCTTCAGGATGGTGCTCGGAAAATTGTCGTGATTCACCGAATCAGGGAAGTGCTGGGTCTCCAGGCAAATAGCTCCACGGAATGGGTAGACCTTCCCTTCTTTACCTTTTTGACCTTTAAGAAAATTGCCGCTGTAAAATTGAATACCGGGTTGATCGGTGTGAATCTCCATCACACGACCACTCTTGGGATCCTTCAATCGGGCCGCAAGCCGTTGTTCGCCAGCCTTCCCATTGAGTACAAAGTTGTGATCATACCCCTTGGGTGCTGTTTTACAGTCATCAGTTTTAGTTGCCTCCTTATCAGGAATACTCTTACCAATAACTCTAGATTTTCGGAAATCAAGCGGCGTACCTTCCACAGATTCAATTTTTCCAGTCGGAATTAAAGTATCATCAGTGGGGGTATATTTATCTGCATTGAGGGTTAATTCATGATCCAGCACCGTACCACTACCGGATCCAGCAAGATTAAAGTAAGCATGATTGGTTAAATTTACCGGTGTCGCTTTGTCCGTGGTTGCCTCATAATCTATGCGCAACTCGTTTTCTTCGGTAAGCGTATAGGTCACCTTTATACTCAGATTGCCAGGATAACCCTCCTCTCCATCAGGACTGGTAATACTGAAGGTCACGGTCTGTGCGTCAGTTACGGACTCAGCCTTCCATACCTGCTTGCTCAGAGCTTTACCTTCACCACCATGCAGATGGTTGGGATCATTATTTGCAGCAAGCGTATACTCCTTGCCATCGAGGGTAAATTCCCCCTTGGCAATGCGATTACAAACACGACCGGTAGTACAGCCAAAGTATTGGTTGTCTTCCCCTTCGTACCCGGAAACGTCATCAAAACCATTCAACACATCGACAAAGTTACCGTCTTGATCGGGAAGGTGCAGCTCAACCAGTGTCGCACCATAAGTGGCGACTTTGGCAATCAGTCCATTCTTGTTTTTTAAGGTATAAATCTCGGTAGATTCGCCACCTTTGGTTTTCCCGAAGTCAACTGAGGTATTGGCCCCAGATTCAGGATCAACGGATGAACCAGGATCGGGATTTGGGCTGGGAATACACGCATTCATAAAAAGTATAGCAGCTACGGCCGCCGAATATTTCAGGACAGAAGAAAAGTTGGTCTGCATGCCCCAAATGATGCACGTGCAATTCTGGGAGTCAATCCTGCTACGGATGGGTTACTGCTAAAACATAGTTTTCTGAAGAAAGGTACTTTTGGGCCACTTTCTGCACGTTCTCCGCAGTCAACTCCATTATTCTCTCCTCATCCTCCTCACTGGAGCCATAACCCAGCCCATATAGCTCATCCAATCCTGAAGCCATCGCCAGTCCTCCCAGATCTTGACGGCTAATTTTGCGCTGCCCAATCATCTTTGATTTGGCCCGTTCGAGCTCTTCCACACTCAGGCCTTTCTCACTTAATTTCGCGGCTTCAGCAAGTAGCTCTTTTTCGACCTGTGCAAGCTGTCCAAGTGAAGTTCCTGCATAAAAAGCAAAGGAGCCAGGCGTCAAGCCAGGCTGACTTTGAGCACCAACATAATAGGCCAATCCCAGTTCCTCACGTATTCGCATAAAGAGCCGACTACCCAAATCACTGCACGCTTCACTCAAGAGTTCTAATGCATAACGGTCTGGATCAAAAAATGTAGTTCCCCGATATCCCAGCACCGCAACGGCCTGCTCCTTGTCTGCTTGATTTGCAATCCGCCGTATACCATCAGCACCATACATGAGATTGGGAACCTTGAACGAGCTTCCTTTTCTCCACAATCCAAACAACCTCTCCAACTCGGCTCTCACTTCAGAGGCATTGATATCTCCAAAAACAGCAATCACTGAATTATCAGGCACTGCCAGTTGCTCATGAAAAGAAATTATTGAGTCTTTATTCAAGCCAGTCACGGATTGCTCCGTACCCAAAGCATCCAGCCCGTATCCGTGTACTCCGAAGAGATTTTCACGCATTAGACGAAATGTCTTTTGAAGCAACTTGTCATTTTGAGCTTTTATCGCAGCTAGCTGAACAGATCTTTGCCTCTCCAATGCCTCGAGAGGAAATGACGGGTTCAAAATAACATCAGCCATTAACCCCAAACCCAAGGAAAAATCATCACTCATTATCTCAACCGACACACCAAAGGAATTATTCCCTCCGTAAGCATTTATCCCACCTCCAACACTTTCAATCTGCTCGGCAATCTGCTGCCCGGTATGACTCGATGTTCCTTTAACCAGCAGTTTAGCCATTAACTGGGTGACCCCACAATTAACCATCTTTTCAGCAAGCACCCCACCCTGAAACATTGCCCGCATCTGTACAAACGGGAGACGATGATCCTCCTTGAGCAACAATTTCAGCCCGTTTGAAAATTCAACTTTTTGGATTGGTCCACTTTCATAACTTACACGGTCTCCAATTCCCGTCGGAGTCACTCCTTCAGGCACCAAAGCATAAAGAGTGCGGTTTTCTGGTTCGAGATAATCGTTTGCCACGCGCCTAACATCTTCTGGAGAAACTTCTTTTACTGCCTCGAGATAGCGATCAGAAAAATCCAAATCATTCACCGAAATCCATGAGTCCCCAAGGTTTTGCGCCTGTCCTTCCATTGTTTTACGCGTGGCCAATGTCGAGGAAACAAACTGTTTGACCACCTTTCCGACCTCTTCTGGGTTCACAAGCTCCGACTTTAGTTTATCCAGTTCCTCAAGCAGAGCTGTACATGCCTCGTCAAATTTATCCGGATCAACTACTGCACTCATGCCGAAAAGCCCGCTTTGAGCAGGTGTATAAGTCCAGGCATCTGCCGAATTCACTACCCCCTTGCGTTCTCGAACATTCTGGTACAACCGACTGCTCCGACCGTTCCCCAGTAATGTCGCCAGAGCATCCAATGCAGGTAAATCCGGGTGACGCAAATCGGGCACATGCCATGAATAATGTAAATGAGTCAACTGAGTTGATGCCTGCTCAATTACTTCTCGACTGGAAGTTTGCCGGGGTTCAGAGGGGATTAACCGAGCTGGTGACGGTTTGTTTTTATTTGCTGAAAACGCTTCAGATATTTGTTCCAAAACCGCATCAGAATCCACATCACCCACAATCGTATAAAAAATATTGGAGGGAATATAGCGGCTCCGATAATAACCTACGATATCTTCTCTTCTCAATTCCTCAAAAATGTCAGGATAACCAATGACCGTGTAGCGATAAGGACTAACGGTATAGGCAGTCTCAAAAAGTCTCCTGCTTGCGCGACGTCCCGGATCATCTTGCCCCATATCGATTTCCCTCCGGATCACATCCAACTCCTTTTTAAGTTCCATCTCTGGCAGTGTGGCATGCTGCATGATGTCGCATAAAATATCGACAGCTACCTTGGCCCCGGTATTGGGGGCATCAATGTAATAGACGGTACGATCGAAGGATGTATAGGCGTTCATGTATCCACCAGCTTCTTGCACTTCCTGATCAATTCGACCCACCCCTCGCGACTCAGTGCCTTTGAAGAGCATATGTTCCAGGATATGGGAGAGCCCCGCTCCCAGCCATTCCCCCTCATGGATACTCCCGGTCCGTGCCCAGGCTTGGGCGGAGACAACAGGAGCACTATGGTCTTCCCGAACAATAATCGTCAGTCCGTTGTCTAGAACGACCAGACGGGTATCTCGTGCAGCATTAAATCGGATAACAGGATTAGATGAGCCAGCAGTCATGGACCTCTTTAGATTAGCGAGACAACAGGAGTGCGACCAGTCTATTGCTTATCGGAAGCTTCAGGCTCAGAGAAATGTCCGGAACGGTCAGTCTTTTCTTCCGATACCGGAGCAATATTACGCGACCCTAAAACTGGGGACTCATCCGGAGAAAGAGGTGGCAGGAATGGCTTTCGAAAAGCATCCTCAAAATTATATCCTCCTTTGAAATCCTCGCGGGAATCATCGGCGGTCTTGGCCAATAATTCGTATTCCACCATGTTGAACACGATTTCACCAAAATCTTCACAGCGATGCACTCCCCACTCGCCAAGCACCATTAGTGCCATCGGGCCATATTGCTCCAAAGCATGTGCACGCATCCCCTCCAAGAGTTCCTGTCCGGAAATATGCCGTGCCGCATCTGCTTCACTCTGGGATAAAGACTGCTGCATATACCCCAAGCCCTCGCGAACAAAATGATACGCGTTATGTTGGTATCGCGGGTCTGCCGCAACAATTTCATTCAACACTTCCTCGTATGTTTGCTTTTCTATCATTTATTTGAGACCCAAGCAGTTTCAGTATCTGGATTAGCCAACCGCCACGTTTTTACTGCAAATCCCGTTGCCAACAGTATAAATACTACAATAAGCACTTTTTGCTCTTGTGGAGTGAGAAACTGCATAGGTCAATTTAACAGACCGGTCATCCAACTGCAATATTCACTAACTTATTCGGCACTACGATGACTTTCTTTACCTGTTTTTCCACAATAAATTGCTGAATCTTATCACATTCAAGGGCCAACCTCTCAATTTCCTCTCTTTTTGTATCGGGTGAAATAATGATATGGCCACGCAATTTTCCATTTACCTGTACAGGAAATTCGATGGTGTCTTCCTCCAGGAATGACTCGTCATACTCGGGCCATGCCTGATAGGCCAAGGTGCCCCCATTTACATCGCCCAAGCGAAACGCCAAATCCTCTGCCAAATGCGGCGCGAAAGGATTCAATAAATTAAGGAATGGACTTAACACCGCGCGAGGGCGGGACTCCCATTTCAAGGCATCATTAACTAATATCATCAGGGCAGAAATAGCCGTATTGAAACGCATCCCATCGAGATCCTCAGTCACTTTCTTAATACACGCATGCAGCGCTTTAAGTTGCTCGTCATTTGGAGCACCATCGGTAATCGCATCGTGCAGCTTCAAATCGGCGAGTAATGCCTCTGCCTGATTAGGCGCAGAGGTAACCGTTTGCTCATAATCCTTGTAACTCCCTTCATCTATAAAAAGCCGCCATACCCGGCCCAAGAAACGGTATACCCCTTCCACCCCCTTTGTGCTCCAGGGTTTCATCATCTCTAGAGGCCCCATAAACATTTCATATAATCTGAAGGCATCTGCGCCATACTCATCAATGATAGTATCCGGGTTCACCACATTACCACGACTCTTGCTCATTTTCTGGCCATCTTCACCAAGGATAATGCCCTGATTCACCAAACGTTGGAACGGTTCAGGGGCAGAAACATATTCAAGATCAAAAAGGACCTTATGCCAGAAACGTGCGTAAAGCAGATGCAACACCGCATGTTCTGTACCTCCCACATATAGGTCCACATTCATCCAGTATTTCTCCGACTCCTCACTTGCGAAACATTCTTCGTTATCAGCATCGAGGTAGCGGAGGTAATACCAACAGCTCCCTGCCCATTGAGGCATGGTGTTGGTCTCTCGGGTAACGCCATCAGGCAAATTCACCCAATCGGCCGCGCGAGCCAGTGGCGGTTCCCCGTCTTCGGTTGGCTTGTAATCAGTTAACTCTGGTGGCAACAAGG
>CAZAIZ010000062.1:1358-7629 GCA_964485275.1 uncultured Pedosphaera sp. | reverse complement strand
GGCGAAAAGGAGGAACTACTCGCACCCGAGGTGCTGGGTGCTGAGGATGCCGCAGAACTGGCCGAAGCTGATTGAGAGGCACTGTTATTCTGCGGTTCACTACGCTGGGCACTCTGGCTTGCCGCGGACTGGGTCATGGATTGCGCTGAAGCGGCAGCAGCCATAGGCGTATCAAGAATCGACTCTCTTATTTGCTTACTCATTTCCTGTACGGCGGAATCCTCCCCATTCAGGGATATGGTCATCTGTTGCTCGTTTCGGCCCGCCTTACGCTTACTCATGACAACCCAATTCTTCTCGTAGATATACCAACCGGTAAGCACCGATGAAAGAAACAGTACAAAAAGCCCGAAGAGAACGTGCCGGCGCCGAATACCCAACCGGTCAGCCAAAGCTTCAAAACCCCATTCAATGAGTTCCTGGAAACCTTTAAGTCTGATTTTCATACCCTCTTAATTCAGCGGCCGAGTATCATAGGCAATACTCGCCTTACTGAAGCCCACGCGTCGGGCTACATCCAATGCAGAGGCCGTTTGACCGTGAAAAGCCTTGGAATCTCCCCGCAGCACTAATTTTTGGTCGGGTTTCTCCTCAAAACGCAACTTCAGCTTTAGCTCTAGATCATCCAATTTAACTATTTCTCCCCCCACACTGTAGGTACCATCCTGAAGAACATTAATGTAAAACGGCCGATCCTTATTCACCAAGGATGAACCGCCTTGTCGGGGCAAACGAACCTCCTCTTCTTTTTCCTTCTCTTGAAAGGTGGTGGTCACGAGAAAGAAAATAATCAGCGTAAAAAGAATATCAATCAATGGAGCCACATCAATGCCCGTTACCTCATCATCCTGGGCCTGTATAACCTTCACGACGCGTTTTGCTCCAAATCCAACGAACCGACCGCCTGTTTTTCTCCAGAAACCTGACCAGCCCCTCGGCTTACCCCAGGGAAGAATGCTCCCAAGAAACTACGGGCTTGTCGATTCAAATTCTCACCAATTTCGTCTGTTTTCCGGCTTAACCAAAGGTATAGAAACAGAAAGGGAATCGCGATGGTTAGGCCAGTCGCCGTTGTCACCAGTGCCTCATATATACCCTCCGAAAGAAACTTCACCTTATCGTCTCCGGCTGTCCCCATGCTTTGAAAGGAGGCTATCATACCATACACTGTACCTAAAAGCCCCATCAAAGGTGCCACCGTTACGACTCCCTGTAACGGTTTAATGCCACGCTTTAGCCGACTAAGCTGTAATGCCCCTTCCTCCTCCAAAGCCTCCTCTACGGCAGCTTTACCATCACCGGCAACACTCAATGCAGCCTCGGCCATTTTGGGAAAGGCAGCACGATCGCGCTTGAGAATCTCTTCCTGTAAAATCCTGGGCATATCCTCCTCATAGGATACTTTATGTGGATTAAGGCGAGAAAGTAATTCCTGATCCTTGACCCCATCATTACTAAACAGGATCACATAGATTTGCACCCCACCACAATAGAACCCATATAAAGCCAGTAGCCCAAGTGGAACCATCATTAAGCCGCCACTTTTAATCAATCCCCACATGGTCTTGCGTTCCTGAGTGGTGACCTCGGGCGTTTCTTCCACAATCGTTGTCTCAATCGTCCTATCGTTGCCGCCCTGCCCATTCGTCTGAGCCCCAACACTCAGCAATGGAAAAAGCAACGTCGTGACAAAAAACACGGCGTAGAGATAAGTCTTGATTTGTTCCATGAAAATCAGTTTGGCTGGCAACCTAGTTGAGCCGCTTAAGTTCATCTTTGGCAGCAGCGGCACCAGAAGTTTCCGGATATTTCTCGATTAGCTGCATAAACACCCTACGTGCTTGCGGGCTTTGATTGTCTAGAATATACGCACGCCCCATTTCATACAACGCCTTGGATTGCCACAGTGGAAAGGCATAAAGCACTTCAACCTTGGAAAACTCCGTGCGTGCTTTCTCATACTGCTCTTGCTCTAGATAACACTCACCCAACAAAAACTGGGCACGCGCACCAGCATCATCACGCACCACGTCTTTCACAACCTTCTCGTAGGAAGCAATTGCATCAGGATATTTTTCCTGGTTATGTACAGCCCAACCAAAACCAAGGTAGGCGGTCCGAATCAGTTTATGCTTGGGATTTGCCCTGATAAACTGATCAAAAGCCTCTTGTGCCGCATTCCAGTCCTCCAATGACGCCTGAGTTTGCCCAATACGCAAGAGCGACTGCTCCTGCAGTTCGGATTGGTTTCCCTGCACCTTAACTGGTGCCTCTGTTGCTAGTTTATAGTTTCTCAACGCTGCCTTGAACTCACGAATTTTGACATCTTCTTTGGCTGCCATGGCCAATTGTCTGCGGGCTTCACCGGCCTGCCATGCGGCTGAAACGGCGAGATCTTTTGGGTCATCCTTTAATAAATCCTCGAAGGCCTTGGCAGAGGGAAAAAATCTCTTTTGCTCAAACTGAACTATGCCCAGTCGATATAAAGCCAGTCGTCGCAACTCAGGTGCAGGCTTGTTCTTCAGTAGTGCTTCAAGGCGTTTCACTGAATCGACACTGCCTTTTTCCCCTCCCGTTTCGAACTCTACCTCAGCCAATTCCAGTGCTACATTGTTAGCCAACTGGCTGGCAGGATGGTTTTTTAATAAATCCTTGTAGTATGGAACGGCCTCGGCATGCTTCCCAGACGAGCGCTTGCTCCACGCAGCCTGATAGAGCGCCCGGTCATGAATATCTGATTTTTCTGGAACCAATTCGAAGCTCTGAATCGCCTTATCCCAACGAGTCAATTCCATGAGTGCCAACCCTCGATTAAAGGCAGCCTCATCCAGTTTGGCATGTTTTTCGTATGTCTCAACAAAGTCCCCCAGTGTGCTTGCTGACTCGCCAAAGCGATGGGCGTCAAACTCGGCAATACCCTGATGGAGATGCGAAAGTGATGTTAATTGGTGAGCTGGCTTATCTTTCTCAAGTTTTTCACGTAGTTTCTTAAACCTCTGGGCAGCCTCCAGCGGCTTCTGGTTGTCCAAATCCGTCCAAGCCAGAAAGTAATCTGCTTCAGCCTTGAGGGGATGATTGGCCGGAACTTTTTGCAGGGGTTTTTGGGCCTGCTCAAAACGGCCTGCTTCGTAGTGAATTATCCCCATTTTAAGCCGGGCGCTTGGGATGTGTGGACTGGATGGACACTTGGCCTCAAGCAACTCATAAACGGCAATGGCCTTTTGGTTATCGGGTTTCTTCAGGTTACTGTAAGCTACACCCGCATTGTGCAATGCAACGTCCGCATTAAGGGCTTTTTCATTCCCCTTGGCAAACTGTGTGTAAAACTTGGCCGATTGCTCCCAGTCCCTCTTCTGATGGTAGCTATCACCCAGTAAAAACACCAATTGGTCCAACGCGGAATCCTCATTACCAAGCAGAGGTTCAAGGGCTTTTATTGCCGCGTTCCAATCCTCACGGATATGCTGGAGTTTCCCCTCATAGTATTGCGCCACATGCGCCAACTCATGTTTATTGTGAGCTTTACCAAACTCCCCAAACAACCGGATCGCATCGGCCAAGTGATCCTCATTGCCTCCATAATAACTGTGGTAGTAACAGAGGGCTTCATTGAATGTAGCATCAGCTCGTTTGACATCATTTCTATATTTATCACTAAAAGTGTGGAAATTTTTAGCCGCCTCCTCGTGATCATTGAGATCATTAAGGCGCACCAAACCCAGTCGGAACAATGCCTCGCCCGAGTCGGCCCCCTTAAGTAATGAAGCCGACTCGTAGGCCACTGCCGCTTCCCTGTGGTTTTGCGATTTTGAATGGGCCTCTCCCAACAACACCAGCGCACGCTGCTCAACGCGTGTGCCTTTTATTAACTGCTCAAAAGCATTTATCTTGTTAACGACCGATTTCCAGTCCTCCTGCAGGTAGGCAGCCTCCAGAAGCCCCACAAACACGTCCGAAGCCAATGCCCTCTGCTTTGGTTCCTCATTTTGATCCAACCAGTTCTTAACGCTTTTTTCATCCCACTTACGGTTGATTATAAACCCTTTTCGGTCAAATCCCAGTGCCTTGAGGCTGTCAGCAAAGGCTCCCTCCGCAGACTTGTACTCCGCAGGCTTCTTCATCATCAATGCCTGTCCCAAGTACAAATTTACCTCCACAGGATTGGGCCCTTTACCTCTTCCAGTTGCCGCTTTCAGCTCCCTAGTCGCTGCGGCATAGTCCTTGAGATTAAAATACGACAAGCCCAAACCATAATGTGCGTGCCCTGCCAAAGAATGCCGTGGGTGTTTGCTAAAATATTCCTGATAGGCCGCTGTGGCCTGCTTCCATAGACCCAAATTAAACAAACCCGCCGCCGCCTCATAAGCCGCGTCACCCGCCTTGTCATCTGCCCGAATCGACTGCGGGATGACAAGTAGCACCAGCACTAATGCTACTATATACAAATATCGGCCAAAAGTGTTCTGATCGTTCATAAAACGTAATATTTTTGCACTGTTTCTAAATGATAGCTACCCCCCCAGAGCCTCTGCAGCATATACATCACCTCCAATTCAGACGAACTGTAAGGGCGAACTTTATTAGAAGTTATTAACATTAACCCCTTGCTCCTGACTATTTAATGTTAGATACATTTCTCAAAATTATTTCTGCTGGCCTTTCGCTGCTTTCGCTGCTTTCGCTGCTTCTGTCTGAGGATATTGCGAAATTAGCCTATTAAACTGATCTCGAGACTTGGCAAATTCACCTTTCCGTTCAAGCGCCACAGCAAGTTCGTAAAGCGCCTTGGCTTGCCATTCTTTGAATGGATAGATCGACACCTTAATGTATTCGGCAATTGCCTGATCATACTTTTTCAGGTCGAGGTAACATTCTCCTCGAAGGAACTGAGCCTTCGCTCCCAGTTCATCCCGTGTTTCGGCTAAAACCACCTTTTCTAAAGCAAGCAATGCCTCGTCATATTGCTGTAAATGTCGGTGAGCTACCCCCATCTCTTTCATAGCAGCCCGAACCTCTGTATGCTCAGGATATGTCTCAACAAATTTGGCATACGTTTTTCCTGAATCGGCCCATTTTTTCTCCTGGGCCTGAGAATGCCCCAGACGCAGCCAAGCCTGCTCCTGTAATCGAACGAGATTTATATCTGCGGGTTTTCCTGCTTTTATAACGGTTTGGTAATGCACTGAAGCACGTGCAAACTCCTTGTTGAGCAACCGGGATTCCCCCGCCTGCCAAGTCGTTATGACAGCCAATTCCTTGGGCCCTCCAGGCAGTGCTAATTCATATAATTCGGCCGCCTTGTCATACTGCTTTTTCTCGAAGAAGGACCACCCCAACCGATATTGCGCCCGAACCTTAAGTGAAGGCTCTGGCTTTGATTCAATGAATTTGGTTAATCTCACAATAGCCTCGTCAAACTCCTTACCCTCAAACTCCAATTCGGCAAGCTCCAGTGTCGCTGGATTTATCAGGGGACTATTTTTATGTGCGGCCATCAATTCCTTGTAATACCCAATTGCAGCGCTCTTTCGCCCGGCTCTTTTTTCGCACCAAGCCGATTGATACAGGGCTTCATCACGCCAAACCGATGACTTGACCACCTTTGAAAAGCTAACTAATGCCGCCGGCCATAATTTCTGCTCCATAAAAGCCAACCCAAGTTGGTAATTAGCCTGATCGAGCCTCTTGTCCCCACCGTAGGTCATGATAAAATTCTCCAATGCTTTTTGGGCATCAGAAAAATGTCCTGCATTGTGAAGGATTGTACCCTGTTGTAACCGTGCGTCCGCAGCCAGCTCATGCTTGGGATATTTAACACTAACCTCACCAAATTTCTTTGCTGCCTCGCGAACCTTGTTTTCACGCATGTCAACCCATGCCAAATAGTACCCGGCATTCGGTTTGTACTTATGTTTCTCCAAAGCCCAAACCTGTGACAATGGAGCACGTGCGGCCTGATAGTTCTCCAGCTCATAATGCAGCATCCCCAACTGCACCTGGGCATGGGAATGGTGGGGGGTTTTTGGATGATCCTTGAGAAATCCTTCATAAGCACTTATTGCCTTGTCCGATTGCCCCAGATAATTATGGTTCTCCGCTTTCAGAAACTGCACTTCCGCCGCGTAATCCGAATCCTTAAAGTCTGCAAGGAAGAGCTCACAAAGAACCAGACTCGCATCGAATTGCTTTGCATGATGCTTGCATAAAGCATTATGGCGGAGCACCTCACTCCGTTGATCAAAGTCCTTATATTCCTTAAGTAATCGATCCA
>CAZAIZ010000062.1:0-1258 GCA_964485275.1 uncultured Pedosphaera sp. | reverse complement strand
CCTTGTGATTTTTCCTGAGAAGATCAAAAGCATCAGCAGACTTTTCATAGTTCTTCTCCGTGAACTGAATAATACCGTATCGATAAAGTGCCTCACCACCAAATGCACCTGGGATCACCCAAGCCGCTTCGTATTCCCCAAGAGCCTCAGTCTGCTTACCTGATTCACGCAACGATTCAGCTAAAAGGAAGTGTAACTGTTGTTCAAAAGGCGTCTCTTTTGTTTTTTCCTTTAAACCTGAAAGCAAAGATACAGCATCTTTAAATTGTTTTAGTTCATAACGTGCCAAGGCCCCATAAAAAGAGACCTGCAACCCTTGCTCTCCCGCTTTTCCCTTCAAGGCATCCGACTCCCGTACAACTGACTCCCATTTCTTTTGGTGAACCAACGCCTCCAGTCGACTGATTTTCAAACTTCCATGCAGCTTTTGGAATTGGGGTAAATCCTTTGCATCGGCTGGAGGCTCACCCATGGCATTCAGTCCTTCGCTAAGAGCTTTTTCTGCCGCTTCATATTTGTCTGTCATCAACAACGATTGACCCAGAAAATAACTGACACGCGGAATATCCGGACACCCCTTATCCTGAACCACATCAGATAGGTTTGCGGCTGCCTCCTGATATTTCTTCAACTGGAATTGACTTAATCCTAATCCATATTGGACGTTTATCTTCTTTGGGTGCCCGGGAAATTTAATTAAGAATGCATTATATTGTTCCACAGCCCGCACATACTGGCCCCGGTTAAAATGTCCGTTTGCTTCCAAATAAAGTACTTCGGCGACCACCTTCGGCCTGGGCTCTTGAGCAGAAACTAAAATATTCCAGGCAAGCAGGGAAAATAGACCACACACAAACATATTCCT
The DNA here is from genome assembly GCA_964485275.1 of uncultured Pedosphaera sp. Lineage (GTDB taxonomy): Bacteria > Verrucomicrobiota > Verrucomicrobiia > Limisphaerales > UBA1100 > UBA1100. The sequence goes on along the minus strand of CAZAIZ010000062.1, from coordinate 393 downwards.
GCACCCTTGAGCGAAGGCGCTGAAAGCAATAAGGCTCATATCTTTAAAATCGTTCAAGTTACCCGATTCAACAACCATTTTCCTCTCAAACAATACTAGAGAAACCTCAGGGGAAATGCCACAACTAATAACCAAAGCTGATTGCAGGCTTGCCCAAATCGCGCTGAATTTCGTCCTGCCGATAGCCAAATCCGGGGCCTCCAATGGTTGCCAAATCCACGACACCTGATCGACGGGAATGTAATCCAGGGTGAACTTTTGCTTCCGCCTCAGATGCTGCGGGATAGAACTGCATGGCATTAGTCTCAACGCCCATAATTGTGCCAACCTTTGAGGCCAAACGAACATGAGGCACCTGGGCTAGCATGGGATTAGTGAGATCCTGAACCATCA
>CAZAIZ010000061.1:0-7629 GCA_964485275.1 uncultured Pedosphaera sp. | reverse complement strand
GAGCGGGTTTATGACCTCGCCCACGAGATTACCGGCATTCTCAAGGAAATGGGCGGTGCCCAAGCGGCTCCCGCTCCCGTAGCCAACAATGACGGGCGGGTGGTTTATTTGGCGGACGTCACATCCGACCTCAAGGGGGAGCGGGACCGCATCCGGCGTGAACTGCTCGAACGGGGTCACACCGTTCTGCCCGACCGACCACTCCCGCTGGAAGCCGATGAGGCGCGTGAGCTTGTCTCTGATTTTCTGGGCAAATCTCATCTGGCGATCCACCTCATCGGTAACCGCTACGGGATTGTTCCCGAGGGCGGCGACCTGTCGCTGATCGAACTCCAATCCACTCTCTCTGCAAAAAAAGGTGAGGAGGATGGGCTTCAGCGCTTGGTCTGGATGGCTCCCGACAACGAGCCGGACAGCGACCGACACGCCACGTTCATCCAAGCCCTTCAAAACAGCAGCGAAGGCATGGCAACAACCGAGTTGTTAATCGGGCAAATCGAGGAGGTTAAAAACCAAGCGATCAAGCGCTTGGTTGTAGAGGAGAAACCGCCCGAGGAAACCAAGCCGGAAGCGCCCGCGCTTGTCCAAGCGGAAGAGGATGGCGAAAAGCGGATTTACCTGATCTGCGACCAACAAGACGAGGAGGCGATCGAGCCGCTGGAGGACTATCTTTACGACGCGGGCTATGAGGTCAAGATCCCACGGTTCGACGGCGACGAGGACGCTTTCGTGCAAGCGCATCAGGACAACCTCAAATTCTGCGATGGAGTGCTGATCTTTTTCGGGGAGGCCAGCGGGCAATGGGTGGAGATGAAGCTGATGGATCTGCTGAAGGCTCCCGGCTACGGCCGAACCAAGCCGCTCACGGCCAAGGCCGTTTACGTCGGCCCACCCGATAACCGGCGAAAGTCGAGATTCCGAACACGGACCGCCGATATCATCCAGGGTGGCGAATCGATCAACCCTGATCTGTTTAAGTCGTTTCTGGACAAAGTGGGCCAAGCCAAGGGGGGCGCTGAATGACCCCTGGTGATCCCGGCTTCAACCCCTTCCCCGGACTGCGTCCGTTCGACATGGACGAGGAATATCTGTTCTTCGGCCGGGAGGATCAACGCAAGGAACTGGTCTCACTTCTGCGTGAGCAACGCTTTATCGCCGTTCTGGGTGCCTCCGGCAGCGGCAAATCCTCCCTCGTCCGCGCCGGTCTACTGCCGGCGCTCTATGGTGGCGTCATGACCCGCGCCGGGTCAAACTGGCACATCGCCGTCATGCGCCCCGGCGGACACGCCATCACCAACCTCGCCGAGGCTCTGTTCGAAACAGACCTTCTCGACAACGAAGTCTGCGAAGACCTCACCGAACTCGACATCGAGGCCACCCTGATCCGCAGTGGCCTTGGACTTATTGAAGTCGCACGTCAACTCGGCCTGAAGCAGAATGAAAACCTGCTGATCGTGGTCGACCAGTTCGAGGAACTGTTCCGTTTCAATTCCAGTCAATCCGATCGCAGCTCACGGGACGAGGCCGCCGCCTTCGTCAAGATGCTCGTCGAGGCCGGCATTCAGCAGGAGCTGTCGATCTACGTCGTCCTCACCATGCGCTCCGATTTCTTTGGCGACTGCTCGCAATTTGAGGAACTGGCCGAAGCCGTCAACAAAGGCGAATACCTCGTCCCGCGCCTCAACCGTGAGAACAAAAAAACCGCCATTGAAGGCCCGGTCCGCGTGGGTGGCGGCGATATTTCCCCCCGCTTGGTTCAGCGGTTGCTCAACGACCTTGGTGACGACCCCGACCAGTTGCCCATCATGCAGCACGCCCTCATGCGCACTTGGGATTGCTGGCTGTCGGACCACGACGAAAACGAACCGCTCGACCTCCGCCACTACGAAGCCACCGGCGGCATGGACGAAGCCCTCTCCCGACACGCCGACGAGGCACACGCCGAGGCAACGACCGAAGAGGAAAAACGCCTCACCAGGCAATTGTTCCAGGCCTTGACCGAGAAAGGAGCCGACAACCGAGGCATCCGCCGCCCCACCCCGCTCAAGGAACTGTGTGAGATTTCCGGCGCGAACAAGGATCAAGTCAGCAGCATCATCGATCGGTTCCGCAAACCGGGGCGCACCTTCCTAATGCCGCCGATCGACCGCGAACTCGAGGACAACACCGTCATCGACATCTCCCACGAAAGTCTCATGCGCGTCTGGGCCAGTCTTGGGCGCTGGGTTGATGACGAGGGGCAATCCGCCCGAATCTACCTCCGTCTGGCCGAGACCGCTCAACTGCACGCCGACGGCTCAGCCGGGCTCTACCACGATCCTGACCTGCAGATCGCCCTTTCATGGCGGGATACCGAAAATCCGACTGAGGCATGGGGCCAGCGCTACCACCCTGAGTACAGCCAATCGATTGCGTTTTTGGATCAAAGCCACGAAGTCAAACTCAAGGAACAACGCGCCGAGGAGGTGGCACGCGAGAGGGAGCTTGAGCAGGCCAAGCTCTTGGCCAAGGCAGAACAGGAACGGGCCGAGGCGCAGCAGCAGTTGGCCGTCAAACAACGAAAACGCGCTAAGATCGCAGCAGTGCTGGCCGGCTTGGCCCTGATCGCAACCGCCGTCGCCGGTGTTGCATGGAACCAATCCCAAAAAAACGAAACCTTGGCCAAGCAGGCTCAGCAAACTGCCGTGGAAAACGCCACCAAGGCCACCGAGGCGCAGCAAGTGGCCGAAGCCCAGGAAGTCTTGGCCAAACAAAGCCAACAAGCCGCAGAGGAAGCTCGACAAAACGCAGAAATAGCTTCGAAAGAATTATCTAATAATCTAACTCAATCAGACTTCGTTACAGGGGTGGAACTGCTGGAAGCGAATCGCACCTCGGATGGCCTGGCATACTTAGCGCGGGCCATTCGTCGTGACCCAACCCACTGGCAATCAACTATGCGTGCCATGTCAACACTTCAGCATAATAACTTTAATTTAGATATGCGACCTGAATTGACGCACGAAAAACCCGCCCAAGCTCCTTTAATCAGCAAGGACGGTAAAACAATTCTCACATATGTAAACGGAGCAGAGGCAAAAGTTTGGAGCATTGACTCAGGCCGGCTAATCAGTGAGTTCGGCAGTGAGACAAAATCTAAAGATATGAAGCTTTCTCCCAACGGGGCGGTGGCAGCAGATCTCGATGTGAAAAATATTGTTCACCTCTGGGACACGTCATCAGGAAACAAGATTGGCACTATTTCACCTGATGAGGGAATAATTACATTTGATTTCGTAGATCACCCCGAGAAAACAAACTTGATTGCAACATACAACGGATCAGGTGCACTCCAAGTTTGGGATTTAGAGGGGAAAGAGCGCACATCCCCGCTTCGCACCACCGGGCGATTTGTCGGCAGCAGAAACACAAGGCCGAAAATCACCGAGGATAATAAGTTCATATACGGTATTTTTGACGACGGCAAATTTGGCATTTGGGATATTTTAAGTGGCAAAGAAAAGTGCGCGCCAATTGAACACAAATTAAACAATCCGAGCATATACGTATCACCAGACTCCAGTGTCGCATGCCTAAAATCAAGTAACGGCAGAAAGCTACGGTGGTGGAGCACAATCTCATCAAATCCTATTGTCGAAGAGATGACCCTGGAACGCGGATACAGAGACGTATATTTTTCACCAAATAACCAACGTATTTTTATTGCTGGTTACACCGCAAGAGCGGGAAGTTTTCCAGGAAAAGTGTCCATTAAGGTTTTTGACACAAATACAGGTCAACTCATTTTCAATCCCATCAAGGAAGAACAGCAAATATGGTCATTACCTCATTTCAAATCCGGCAGGCACTTCATGGTCTCGGATGCCAACAACATGAAAGTTATCGACTTACGCAATGGCGATTTATTATCCAAAATACCCCGGCAGGAACATGATATGACTCATGGGTATTTCAGCCCATCAGGAGATAGAATTGCAATTATATACTCAAATAATACAGTAAGAATTTGGGATTCATTGCTTGGCGTAGCGATTACTGAACCGCTGGCGCACAGATCGATCATCGGTAATTTGAAATTCAGCGATGATGGCACGAAGATCGCCACGAGAGACGGTATGGAGAACGCAAGGATATGGAATGCCTGGACCGGAGAACTGATTGCTGGGCCACTTAGGCATAGGGGATTTGCGACTTTTTCAGGAAATAAGGTTTTTGCCGCTTCCCAAGAACCCCCAACGCCTTTCCCTTTCAAATCAGATACATTTGTCTCATATGACATGTCTCTAACCCGATCGCCAAAAGGCCAATATTTAACGGTAGGAAAAACTCACTTATGGCCTTCTGCCCCTCGAGAAAGCAGCAATCTTCCCGTTGAAAAAGGCTGGTACTCTGAGATTGAATTCAATAGTAAATCAGATCTCTTAATTGCTGCTAAGCGAATAGAAGAAGACAACAATAATCATATAATACAATTTTGGGAAACTGAAAGCAGAAGCAAAACGCATGAAATCGAATACCCTTATGCAGTTAAAAATATCATAGCTCACCCGCGGCAAAACATTGCAATTGCTCAAACCACAAACACATTAGCACATGTATTATCGCTTGATCAAAAAACAATTATAGGCTCAATAGACCATGAATGCATAGTTGGGGCACGGAGGGCATCCTTTTCAAAGGATAAGCACACATTGGGCATTGCTAAGGGAAAATCCGCATATGCCTGGGACTGGAATACTCAAAAATTACTAAACAAGATAAACTGCCAAAACTTTATCTATTCATTATCATTATCGGATGACTCTAATTTACTTTGCGCTGGCGAACTGAGTTCAAACGAAGCGAACGTATGGGAGATATCCACCGGCAATAAAATATGCGGACCGTTAAAGCATGAAAATGTTGTGCTCAACTCGATTTTCTATAACCAAAACAACCAATCCCTACTCATAACCGCTTCTGCCGACAATAAAATAAGAATATGGAATTTACCAAACGGGAAGTTATTACGTACTACAGGAGATGAAAACTGGCCAGTTTATATCGACCAAACCGATAATTTATTCCTCACGGCTGGCGTGGGAAACGATTCCTACCCTAGTTCTATCCGAATCTGGAATACGGAAAACATGAGCAAACAATTACCGGCAATTCCCTACAGAGGTGCTATTTATGCTTCTCGTTTTATGAACTCCGGAAAAATTGCTGCTGCTGCGGATAATAAGGGTAATTTTCAAGCTTGGGATAGTTCCACGGGTAAACCATTGATCCAACCTTTAAAAGATATGTATCGGGTTAAGATCTCAAATGACGAGTACTACGCATCCAGCGCTGCTAATGCTCTAAGAATTTACAGAATACCAAGGGAGGTTAATAACGCGCCGAACTGGTTTGCTGATTTCATCGAAGCAATCTCTGGCCAAGCCTTGTCAGAATCAGGTATTGCTAAAGATGTTTCGAAAGAGAAACTTCAAGAATCAATTGATTTCATTACTTCACTTGATGACAGCAAGGCAGTAACAGAGTGGGCAAAGTGGTTCATATCTAACCCTGTAAATCGAACATCATCACCAAATAATAACAAATCTTTTCAGGAGTTGATTAGCGCGAAATCCAAATCATCAAATTTAGATGAATTACGCGAGGCGCTTACATTAGAACCAACAAAAGGCGTTATTTATTCGAGAATAGCAAGATCAATAGCGCAACCAGTCGAAAGCCCTCGGACTGAAACAATCGACCATGTTATTGACGATAATTTAAAATCTTGGTATGTGAATTACGACACATTAAATAGTGGTGTTATCATCGAATTATCTAACCCTTCTCCAATACACGGAATTCGAATTCACGTCCACCGTATATTCGATCGAAACCCTAAAAGTTTTGAACTAGCCATATCCGAAGATAATATAAATTTTAATGTTGTTGAAACAGGGCAAATTCCCTTGTTTACAGGGAAATTACTAACCTTTGAGAAAGCATTTAATAAACCTATTGATTCTAAATATGTCAGGATAACATTCCCCACTGTTCGTAACGCGGGCACGTTGGATCACTTTAGTGTGTTACATGGATTAGAATTGAGCGAACTGGAATTACTAGGCGCAAACGGCAACGATATAACAAAATCCACAGACTTGATTAAGCCAACAAACAATGAACATAAAAATTATAACTCACCCGCTGAACATTATGCCCTAACTGGCACCAAACTTGAGCCTAATATCCCCGAGACATGGTGGTCCCTCGCTGATGTTTACGACCTAATGGGAAAGCACAATCTAGCAAGGCAGGCAACCGACAAAGCACTGGCATTGAACCCTAATGACCCTAATGCGTTATTGGTTTCCTCTTTGTTAAGGGAAAGAACCGCAGGAAAGGAAAAACTTGATCAAATGTCAGAGTTCTCTAAAGCAATAGAAATAATTTCCAATAGTAAAGCCGAATTTGATTATTTAGACCCACTGTTACAATCGGTGTATGATTTAAAATCCTATCAAAGCACTAATCTGACTCAATTAGCACTGAGCACGGCACAGAAAAAAATCTGGGGCAACGAGGGTGTTTTTGCAGTCTTACTTTCAGAATATGCCGCATCTACTTCTGGTGAAATTCAAGCCTTAATTGATTACACTCGAGTCCTTTTTTATCGGAGTGAGAACGAAAAAGCGTTGGGACTGCTCGATAACGCACTAAAAGACAACCCTAACAACCCGGAGCTATTATTTAATTTGGGTGGTGTTTATAGAAATCTATCTAAAACAAATTTAGCACTTCAATCATACCAAAAGGCCAGTCGACTGTTTAAAACGGATAATGCGGATTCCTTAAGAAATCGAAGAATAGCATTTGCCAGTGGCTCCTCGATACTTTTTCAACAGGGAAAACTAGTTGAAGCATACCAGGAACGTATCAAGGGGAAAATCGTACTCCGGCAAAAATCAACTGAATCAAAATACATTGATTTAAGCGCAAAATATAATGCGCCGTTGGACGAGAAATGGTATATGTTAAGCCGTAGCCGAGGCGGCCTATCGTTATTGCCAACGGGACTGACCGAACTTGATGGAGTGAAATATGACATACGCGGGATAGTCCAACTTAGCGGCAGGCAACTTCAAAATGCACTTGGAAAAAACAATCCGTTCCCCCGTAGTGTGAAGAACATTGATTTTTCAAATCAGCGATATCGGTCAATTAACTTTCTGCACGCTACAACCTGGACCGATCCAGACGGAACACCTGTCGCAAATTACGTTATCAACTATTCTGACGGCACAAGCCATGTTTTACCTATAGTTTATGGTGAACATGTGAGAGATTGGGTTATTGACACTAATATTGGCCTACTAGACACACCAAAATCTAAAATTGGATGGAGAAGTTCGAGTATCGCATTGTTTCAAACAACTTGGGCGAACCCTCACCCGCAAAAAGAAATTCAATCCATCGATTTGGAATCAGAAATGAGTTTCTCAAATGTTTTTATTATTGGGATTACAGGAAACCCTGATTCTGCGGGGGAAGGTGAAAGCCCCTCCAATAATAATTAGGACTCCTCGCAGAAATGAGCCCTATCCCACCTGAATAACCACGAAGATAGTTCATCACCTTCAAACTTCGTAA
>CAZAIZ010000060.1:0-7718 GCA_964485275.1 uncultured Pedosphaera sp. | reverse complement strand
ATGAGTGGATTGGTTAATTTGCAGTTCCCTTAGTCCCTGTTTAAAGACAGGAGGTGAAATGGACCGCGAAAAGGCAATGCGGTCCATTAATTTGCCAATTGCCGGATTCAGGTGGGGGGTCGAGCCGTCGAATCGAGCGGTGTTGTCAGCACTCGAAAGAGCCAGTTCCTGCAAATGGCCCCGGGTTCCTGTCTGAGCATCTGAAATAGGTGGATGGATACTGATAATGGCGCTGAGCCGCTCGGTTATAAGCTTGGAAGCATGGGAGATGGTGCTGGACTTTTCCTTGCCAAACAAGTGGTCCCCCTTTTCCAGGTCCCCGTGGAGTGCGGGGACAGCGTAGGTGTCCCACGAACTATATCCGCTATCCCTTGCCCCGGCCAATTGAACCCCGAGTTTCCGAGCTATGGAGAGATAACCCGCCCGTTTCAAATCCTTGAGCTCGCGGTCCCAAATTACTATATTGTTTCTGGGTACTCCAGCTCGTGTTAGTCCATGAATAACGGCTTCTACCACTGCGGGGCGTGTTCCGGAAAGTGTTCCGAGGCGGGTATTAATTTTGAGCCCCACAATGTCGTTGGTTGAGATGAAATGGCGCCATGCCGCGATCGGTGAGGCTTGTCCGCTAAGGTGTTTAATCCCGCTTTGGACCATGGCCAAAACCTTGTTGGGGTTGGGCTGGAAGTGGTGTGTTGCATCCAGCGCGTGAATTTTGGTTACTTTTGTCTTTGCGGCGGCAGTAGTTACTCCAATTGCGTATAAAAGGAGCAAACAAGTGAATAATGTGCGTCGAGCTGGTGAATAATGCGCCTTTGCCAAATGTAACAATTTTGCAAACATTCTCGCTGTCCAAGATAGATTTTTTACCTATGGGTACGAGACAAAAATTTAATTTATTCATTACACTGGTTTTGGTTGTAGTCGGAATAGGCTGTAAACCCCCGGGTGTTCAGGCCTTGTATAAGGGGGAGGAGTTATTGGATGGGGGGGAGCCCAAAGCGGCGGCGGGGCAATTCAAAGAAGCTGTAAAACAGTTGCCCAAAGAATGGCGTGCGTGGAATTATCTCGGCTTGGCTCTTCACCGTGCCGGAGATTTGGAGGAGGCGAGCCAAGCCTACCGACAGGCTGTCGAAGTTGCTGGAGAGCGTCGGCGTTCCCCGAACGATCCGGCGTTCGTTTTATATTTCAACATGGGGCGCTTGGGACTGGATCGTGGCGAGCTGGTTGATTCTGAGAAGTTACTCCATACCTATGCCAGCGAGAAGCAGAGTTTTTACTCCTTATTTTGGCTGGCAGAAGCATTTCGACGTAATGGCCATTGGTCCGAGGCGCAGGTCACATTGGAACGGGCTATTAAGCTAAAAAGTAATTCGCCGGTTGCTTGGAATCGTATGGGAATCATTCAGCTTAAACTTGATAAGCCAGTTGAATCGATTGCGAGCTTTAAGAACGCATTGGAGCAAAAGAAAGACTTTGCCGAGGCTCAGCTTAATCTTGCACTTACCTATTACCGTTATGCCCCGGATTCCTTTCCAAACCGCGAAGCATTGGCGTTGGAGGCCTTTAAGGCTTACATCGAACTTAACCAGAAACCCCACCCTGATGTTCAAATTTTGACTGATCAACTGCAAGCAAAGTTAAGCCCGGCACCTGAGCCTTCAGCGATCGAAACAAATCTTATTGCGTCTCTGCCGCCACAAGACACCAATACAGTTTCCTCGTCGTTTAATGTACCGGTGGTGACTAATCTGGTGGTTGAGATTCCACCACCGGCCAGCAACACTAACGCGACAACACTAACCGAAGCACCTGAGTCAACCGCGCAGGTATCTCCCGAGGTGCAGTCTGTGCCCACCAAGCCCATTCCACCTGTTGAGCCTCCCAAGAAAGAGATCGTGCCTCCACAGCTTGCATCAAAGGTTGATGGAACGCCCCCAATTACGCATCGGCCCAGTGCTCCTAAGGGCTTTAAGGTGCCTGAGTCGCCGGGAGTGGCCCGATATCGCTACGTTAAACCAGCAAGGCCGTTACCTGGGGTGGTGCGGGATCCAAAGCGATTAAAGGCTATTTTTGATCAGGCATTTCACCAGCATCGCCTTCAAGAGCTTGATGAGGCGATTGCGGGTTATCGCAAAGTACTCGAAGAGAATCCTGCCCACCAGCAGGCTTATGTGAATATTGCCTTGGCCATGCAGGTGCGAGGTGAAGTAAAGGAGTCCTTGCCGATATATGAAAAGGCCTTGGCAATCAATCCATTGTCTAAAGTGAGCCGACACGGATTTGCTAGCGCCTTGAACCGGAGTGAATATTTTGTCGACGCTGCGCGGGAATTTCAAAAGCTGCTCGATGTTTATCGGGATTATGTGCCGGCCCACCTGGGTTTAGCTGTGATTTATGCCGAACAACTGAAAGCTCCTGAGCAGGCCGAAAGCCATTACCGGCGGATTCTAGAATTGAATCCACAGCATCCAGAGGCTGCCAACATTCGTCAGTGGTTGTTCAACAACAGTCAACGCTAAGGCGGTATGGCCGGGCGCATTTCCCAATCAACACTCGATCAGATTCGCGCAGCGAGTGATATCGTAGAAATTATAGGCGGCTATTTTCCCCTGAAAAAAGCCGGAGGGAACCATGTTGCCCTGTGTCCTTTTCACAATGAGAAAAGCCCAAGTTTTAACGTTAATCCGCAGCGGCAAATATACCATTGCTTTGGGTGTAATGCTGGCGGGGATGTATTCAAGTTTTTGCAGGAATATGAGCATTTGGAATTTGTTGAAGCGGTGAGGAGATTGGCTGAACGGGCGGGGATTGTCTTTGAGTTTGAACAAAACCCACAGGCGGAAAAAACGAGAAACCAGAAGAATCGGCTGTTGCATGTGCATGCAGAACTGGCCAAACGCTGGCATGATGTTCTTATTGATGAGGATATTGGCCAGTCGGCTCGTGATTACCTTAAATCGCGTGGCATTACCCGCGGGGCGGCTCAATTGTTTCAGTTGGGGTTTGCCCCGGAATCCTGGGAGGACACCGTAAACTGGGCGCGGGCGAAGAATTTCGATCTGGGCTTAATGGAGGAGTCGGGATTGGTGGCCAACCGGGACGGGAAACGGTACGGGCGCTTTCGTGGCAGATTAATGTTTCCCATTAACGATGAGCAGGGCCGGGTAATAGGATTCAGTGGGCGAGTGTTGGATCCGGAAGCAAGGGCAGCCAAATATGTTAATTCTCCAGAGACAGTTTTATTTCGAAAAAGCAGGGTCTTTTATGGCCTGGACAAGGCACGACGTGAAATTCTCGAGGTCAAATCTGCCCTCGTGTGTGAAGGACAGCTGGATACAATGGCCTGTCACATGGCGGGCATTAAAAATGTGGTGGCGCCGCAGGGAACCGCGCTTACAGCAGAGCACGCCCGTATTCTTAAAAGATACACGTCTGAGGTGGTGTTGTGTTTTGACTCGGATAAGGCCGGACAGGAGGCAGCGGTGCGTTCATTCGATTCATTATTGGAATCAGAACTGGCCGTGCGTGTGATGAAGGTGCCTTCGCCGCATGACCCCGACAGTTATATTCGCGAACAAGGGGTGGATGCATTCCGGGAACTCATGGATAAGGCTCCCTGTTTTTTTGATTTTTACCTGAACCACCTATTGAACGCACACAATGTGCAGCAAGAGCGTGGGCAGCGTGAGATTATCCGGGCGATGGGATTGGCGGTTCGCAAAACGAAGGATGCGGTTCTGTTGGATGGGTGTGCTCAACAAACGGCATTGGCGGTTGGAGCTTCTGCAGAATCTGTGCGAGTGGAGTTTCAACGTATCATCGTTCCTGAGGCATCAAAAAATCGTCCGAATATCACCCCTGCAGAAGAAGCGGAGATTCAAACTGAGCCGCCTTCACAACAGGAGCGATGGCTGTTGAGGCTGGTCTTCTATGATCGAGCGTTTAGTGACTGGACGGCCGATTGTCTGGATTTACGATGGGTTAAGCATTCGCAAGTGAGGTCGATTCTCGAGAGAGCAGCTCAAACGGGTGCCTCTAATGAGGCGTTGGTGAGTGATTTGGATTCCGATTCAAGTCGACTTCTTACCGGAGCACTGGCAGACGCCACCGAAATTCCGAATCCCTCAAGACAACTACAGGATCTTGTGACACGACTGCGGGACCGGTTTCTGGATCAAAGACTGTCGGAGCTCACGCGGGTGATGTCTCAGCCAAATTTGTCCGAGCAGGAGTTGCTGCGCACGCTGGAGGAGCAACAAGAGCTTCAGAAACAGAAAAACGAACTTTTGCCGCAGGTGCCTTCCAGTGCGCCGGTTTAAAGAAGCCACCTTAATCCACGTAGGATAACTCGTTGGAAAGAAGCAGAACTTGTGCATATTTTTCCCACGGATTGAGGGGTTTGACTTTACGTGCCACACCTTCGAATTCATCAGAAGCCGTCCAGGCCACTGCCATCAGAGATCCGGTTTTCTGCTCCATTGTTTCAGCGATCTCCTTCTTGATGCTTACCTTGGGGTTCCAGGTAAAATTATCTTGTTGGGCGTTTTTTAGCTTAAATTGATTTGGTATACTCACGCGCAGTTTCGGAGCCATAATACTGCGACTGGTGACAATGAAGTCGATGGTGTCTCCTTTCTTCACTTGAATATTGTTCGCGTTGGCCCCTCGTGCGTTTCTTCTAACATCTGAACGAAACAGTTCCTTCCCCCAGCGCTCCCGGGGGTTTTGGGGGTTTGCTGCCCGACTGTGAAGAATGATGCCTGTCACCCCGTCCCAAGCATTTTTATCATACCATTTTCGGTAATCGGGATCCAGTTTCTCAAGGCGTTGGTCGTAAACAATTTCCGCATCGTCATCAAGGTTGTGTTCCAGGCGGCCTGAGACATCGACAGTGGTGTCCATCGGGGCAATCCAGCGTCGAATAACAGCCATTAAATTGGGATGGGCCCCGGGGTGACCTCCGGCAGCAGTTAGCTTCATCAGGCCATCATTGCCCCGCCAAACTTTTCCATCGGTAATGGGGAACTGCCGGTAAGTTACTCCATAAATTTTTTTCTTCTCGTCAACCTTGCGCCAACTCCCGAAGCCGTTGGACCAGACAGTTTTGTCTTTGTCGATACCAGAACCTGATAGCAAAGTTTGTTCCTGTAGAAAGCGTTGCCCTAGTTTGGCTTCAATCGGTTCAGGGTTGCGCTGATAAATCAGGTTGTATAGCAGTTTAACGCGTTGGCTGTGGTTTTGGCTTGGGATTTTTTTAAAATCCCTATGATTGACTATTCGGTTGGCAAGGTCCGCCACCATGGGGCTATTCAACATGAAGAGTGCCTGCTGGGATACCGTGGAGGTAAAACGTTGGCCGGCTGTTGAGTCGGGTGTCGGGAAATCAAACGTTTTGAACATCTCATCCAGATTCCGCCGGTCCACCAGTCCGTAAATGGTGCGGCGATAATTGGTGCCACCGCCGGTTAGTTTTACGGGCTTGCCCCCCATTTGCAAATTGAGTTTGCCGGACACATTCAACAACCCGTCACGGAAAGCTTCGAAATCCAGCCGGCGGCGATTCATTTTATAATAATAAAGATTTTCCGGGTCCTTGATGCCGTAGCGCGGGTTATCATCACTGGTTTGTTGGTAGGTTTTGGACATGAGGATATGCTTGTGCAGCTTTTTCATGGACCAGTCATTTTCCGTGAAGTACCACGCCAGATAATCTAGTAATTCGGGATGTGTGGGCTCTGATGCGCGAAGACCAAACTCATTGAGTGAGCTTACAAGGCCTTTACCAAAATGGTGACTCCATATGCGGTTAACCGCGACGCGTGCGGTTAAGGGGTTGTCATCAGCCGCGATTGCTTTGGCCAGTTCCAGACGACCTGATCCAATCTTGAAGGGTTGGCGCTCTTCTCCAGATAAGATGCCAAGGAACTGGCGGGGGACTTTTTTGCCCCGCTGGCGGGGGTTGCCCTTGATCATGATGGTTTCATCGCGTGGCTGGCCATCCTCCAGGACCATTGCCCTGGGGGGAGATCCGGGATGGTTGATTTTCAGGTCTTCAATCTTGGTAATAAATCTTTCCCGTTCCTTGCGCTCCAGGCCGCCGTTTCGTCTCTTGATGTCATCAAACCGATAATTACCGGGATGCCCACGGTCAAAGAGCACACGCCGGACTTCATCCATATTCTTGGCGTAGTCCTTGCCAAATTGTTTGTCGAACTCCACTCCAAAACGTTTTTGGGCATCGACCATGGTTTTTGGGGGGTCCAAGGGCTCCTTGCCTTGTGCTTTGGCTGCATTGTTTTTAGATGTATACGCACCAATGGCATAAATCCACTGTTTGTTAGCAAGATTAAAGATCCTTTGGTAACGCTGCATAACGTCCACCAGGTTGCGGGGTTGATTATTGACCGGGAAATATTGTGCAACGATTGGGTTGATTTTTTTCGTGTTCCGCTTGGCCTTTGGATCCACCTTCAGCAGTGGGGTTAGTTTTTTTTGTGCCTTAGTCAGGTCCGCACGGATGAATCCGCCGATATTATTGGTGGCTACATTGCCGTAGGTTTTCCAGGGACCAAAGACAGGATCGTTTTCGGCCTTGCGGCTGAGGTAGCGCTGCCAGGTGTCACCAATGTCGGCCTTCAGCTTAATTTTGCTCTTGGCATTTTTTTTGCCAGTTCGTTTTTGCTCAATTTTGTCGAGTACCTGCTCAAACTCCCGGCGGCGATCCCGAACGCGCAGTTCTGCCTTGGTAAACATATGGGTCCAATACATGTAGGTTGTGGCATTTTGCCGGGAGTTGCTATTGAACTCATATTCCTCGGTTAACCGAAATTGTTCGTGATCTTTTTCCAGTTTTGCCTTCTTGGACTTAAACTCAGCGAAGGCTGTATTGGCGTTGTAATTGGCAGAGCCACCACCCTTCCCGAGATCCGGGATTAGGATTGGTTTATCTTCTTCCTTGGGTTCGCGGGAACTGTTGAATACCCCATAGAGCGAGTAATAATCTGCAGTAGGTACCGGATCAAATTTATGGTCATGGCAACGTGCACAATACACGGACAGCCCCATGGTCCCCCGGGTGACAACATCAATGCGGTCATCAATGATTTCATCGCCTCCGGCGACCCTCGGTCCCAGGGTAAGAAAACCCAAGGCAGCCAGATCTCCATGGCTTCCTCTTCCCTTGGGGTTATCTGCGGCAATCTGGGCGATGAGGAATTTATCGTAGGGTTTGTCTTCATTGAAGGCATTAATGACCCAATCCCGGTAGGTATGTGCATAGATATAGCGGGATAAATTGCCCCGGCGATTATCATTTCCGGTTGTGTCGGCGTAACGGGCTACATCAAGCCAGTGCCGGGCCCATCGTTCCCCGTACTGGGGGCTATCCAATAAACGATCGATCACCTGCTCGTAGGATTCCTCCCCGTTAACGAAGCGCTGTAGGTCTTCATAGGAAGGGGGAAGCCCAATCAGGTCGAAGTAAATGCGCCGTAAAAGTGACCATTTGTCCGCAGGTTGGGAGGGCACCATCTCTTCTTCTTCAAGTTTCCTGAGAACGTAGGCATCTATTGGGTTCTTTATCCAACCTTTGAGTTTACCATTATATATAAGGTCAGAAGAAGGAACTGTAGGAGTGGTTACGGGTTTGAAGAATGGGTGGTCCTTGGCTTTCTCCATGTCCTGTTCGCTTTTGATAACACCTGCGGACTTGCCAGTGC
>CAZAIZ010000059.1:3508-7740 GCA_964485275.1 uncultured Pedosphaera sp. | reverse complement strand
AGGGGGTGTATATACAAGCAGCCCTCGTTGGGGGGTGGTGGCCCCCCGTGGTGGTGTTCTAATAATTTACTGAATCAAAACTGAATCACTTTTGGTTCGCTTCAGTGCATTTCAAGACAAGTCACTCCATAGCACAATATCATTGGAATATGCATGTTACCGCACTAGAATGAATGGAGATGAAAAAAGAGACCACTCCCAGAAATGGAAAATGGTGGAGGCGGCGGGAGTTGAACCCGCGTCCTAAGTAAAATAACCATAAACCTCTACATGCTTAGTCAGGCTTCGTTTTTCGGCTCAAGGATAATGGCCTAACTCAAATCCCCTTGCCTAGTTCGCATGAAATAAGTTTCGGTTCTCAACGCGCGATCTCCGCTGGTCCCCTAAGCCGTCTGTCGTCGCCCGCTCTCCCTAGTCGGCGTCAGGAGGCAGACGTCGCGGATTAATTAGGCCGCGAGAGCCAATTCTTCGTTGGCAATTGTTTTTTTGGTAAGGATGATTTACGAGGAACCAAACCGCCCTCGGCATGCAATTCATGACGCGTCTACCCAGTCGAATCCGGAACGCCCCCTGATTGTCACAACACTATCTCCCAAAAACACGTCTGGGTCAAGATTGACACCGTAATTTACCCCCTTTTACTTGATTTTTAAGTGTTTTGCCACGAAAACACCCCCTCTTCATGAGCAAGAAAACCAAGCAGCAACCCAACCAAAGACCGCATTCTGCCATCATGCTTGATGGCCCCGATCGTGCCCCCAGCCGGGCCATGCTTTACCCAACCGGCTTTAAATCGAGTGATTTTTCCAAGCCCATCATCGGCGTGGCCTCCACCTGGAGTAATGTCACCCCCTGCAACATGCATATTGATTTGCTGGCACAGGAAACCGAGCGCGGCGCCAATAAGGCGGGAGGAAAGGCCATTATTTTCAATACCATCACCATTTCTGATGGCATCTCCATGGGGACTGAAGGCATGAAATACTCTTTGGTCAGCCGCGAAGTGATAGCTGACTCCATCGAGACAGTGGTCGGCTGCGAATGTATGGACGGGTTTGTGGCTATTGGGGGTTGTGATAAAAACATGCCTGCCTGCGTCATGGCCATGGCCCGCATGAACCGGCCCAGTGTATTTGTCTATGGCGGCACCATCCTGCCTGGTTGCATTACCGGCGACACCCGTAAACTCGATATTGTATCGGTCTTTGAAGCAGTGGGAGCGCACGCCAACAAAAAACTCAATGACAAGGGGCTGGAGCAGATTGAAAGTTGTGCCATTCCCGGACCCGGCTCCTGTGGAGGCATGTATACCGCCAACACCATGGCCAGCGCCATTGAAGCCATGGGCATGAGCCTGCCCGGCAGCAGCGCCCAGGCCGCAGTGAGCCCCGCCAAGAAAAAGGACAGTCGCGAGGCCGGAGCCGCTGTCCTGAACCTGCTAAAACTGGGGATTCGTCCGCGTGATATCATGACCAGAAAGGCATTCGAGAATGCCATTACCGTTGTCATTGCACTGGGTGGATCCACCAATGCGGTATTGCACCTGCTCGCCATGGCCAGCGCAGCCAAGGTAAAACTTTCCATCGATGACTTTACGCGCATAGGAAAAAAGGTGCCGGTTATTGCCGACCTGAAGCCGAGTGGGAAATATTTAATGAGTGAACTGGTTGCCATTGGCGGCATTCAGCCGATGATGAAAATCCTGCTGCGCGCTGGACTGCTGCATGGCGACTGCATGACTGTCACCGGCAAAACAATCGCACAAAATCTTGCCTCCGTTAAACCCTACCCCAAGGGGCAGAAAATTATTCAACCCATCAAGAAACCCATCAAGAAGGACAGCCACCTGGTCGTCCTATATGGCAACCTTGCCCCTGAAGGTTCGGTGGCCAAGATTACCGGCAAGGAAGGCTTGAGTTTCACCGGAACCGCGCGTCCCTTTGATTCAGAAGAAAAGGCGATGAAAGCGATCCTTGCCGGGCGCATAAAGAAGGGCGACGTGATTGTTATTCGTTACGAAGGCCCCAAGGGAGGACCTGGCATGCGCGAGATGCTGGGCCCCACAGCCGCCATTATGGGCGCAGGTTTGGGCGGTGAAGTGGCACTGATCACTGACGGCCGGTTCTCAGGCGGTACCCACGGCTTCGTGGTCGGCCACATTACGCCTGAAGCCTATAACGGCGGACCTCTGGCCATGGTCCAGAATGGCGACAAAATCACCATCGATGCAAAAAGCCGGCAGCTCAAGCTCGCCATCACCAAGGCGGAACTTAAACGTCGCACCCAAGCATGGCGCAGACCCAGACCCCGCTACACTGCCGGTGTACTGGCCAAGTACGCCCACCTGACCACCAGTGCCTCTCAGGGCGCGGTTACTGATGCGAATTTGGATCTTTGCTGATGGACAAGGCAACCGTCCTTGAAAAAATCATCGCCTCTCTCCAGCATGAACTGGAGACCTATATTCGTGCGGCCAAGTTTTCCCATGCAGAAGCCACAGCCGAGGAGAATCGCGCCGAAAACAAGTATGACACCCGTGGCCTGGAAGCCTCCTACCTCGCGGCTGGCCAAGCCAATAAGGTCGTCGAACTGGAGGCAGCCATTGGTTCCTTTGAAGAGTTAAAGAATTTGCCGGCACTTGATTCAGTAGAAATCGGCACCTTGGTGGAACTTGACCAGGAAGGAACCACCGAGTTCTACTTCATCGGCCCAACAGCCGGCGGCACCGACATTGAGATGGATGGCACCGAAATTCTAGTCATCACCCCGGAATCGCCACTGGGCAGCCAATTGGAAGGTCTGGAGGCTGGACAAAAGAGCACCCTGGATTTGGCTGGGCGCAAACAAAAGGTTCAGGTTATATCTGTCACTTAATCTGCCCTATTCACGCTTCTTGGCGGGTAAATCACGGGCCTTGGTCGCCCGAATCCCCTCAGAATAGACCTCCCAGGCAGTAATTTTGCCGGTAGCAAAAGTACGGCCCAACTCCCTGCCCGCCTTGTTGTACAACACCCATTGGTGACCGATATAGGTATGCTGAGCGTACCCCTCCTCTGGGAGGAGATTATCCTGATAGGTTTGCAACTCGCCTCCGAAATCCACCCAGCGAACAATGATGGGTTTCTTTGTTTTATTGATAAACTGAATTTCGGTTTGTGTCGCATTATGCTGTATGGAGGTTCGCGGAAGTGCTTTCTGTAATTCCGCCACATCCGGAAACCTCAGATTAACACTGCCTACTATCGACAACTCACGCAACCCAACCAGGCCCATCAAGGGTGTCAAATCAGTCAGTTGGTTTCCCCCCAGGTGCAGGGTGCGCAGGTCACTCATTGCTGCCAGAGGCCTTAGATCTGTAATCTGGTTGTTATTCAGGTGCAGCTCCTTGAGCTGTGTTAATTCGGACAACGGCTCCAAATCCGTGATCTGATTGTGCTGCAGACTCAAAACCCGCAAATCACGCATCCCCGCCAGCGCCTTCAAACCAACAATCTTATTCTGGCCTAACTGCAGTGTCTGGAGCTTTGTCATTGCTGCAAGCGGTCCGATATCAACAATCTGGTTTTGGGTTAAATCCAGATGTCGCATCTTTCGCAAATTGGTCAAGGGACCGATATCGGTCAACCGGTTGCCATACAAAACCAACCGTCTCATTTGAACCAGTCCTTCCAGCCCCTGCAAACCTTGAAGCTGGCATTGCCACAGGTTGAGGACCTCCAGTTGTCTTAAACCAGCCAATGGAAGCACATCCTTGGGTCGGTTGTGATTAAGGTGTAATGTTCGAAGCTTCGTACATTTGGCCAATGGAGCGAGGTCCTTGATTTGGTTATGATCAAGAAATAATGCCTCCAGGCTTGTCATTTTCGATGCGGGCTCCAGCTCCCGCAAACGGTTGTTGTGCAACCACAATTCCCTTAAGTTGGGCAACTCAGCCAGTGGAGCCAGGTCAGAGATTTGCTTTCCAGCCAACCCAAGGCGGATCACCTTCTGGTAATCAGGTGCGGTTAAATCAATATCCTCCGGCTTACCCGCAACATTTCGCAGTGCCAATCTGATGGCATCCTGAGCATGCTGACTGTTGGGCTGGGGCGCAGCCCTCACGCACACGTTGAGCATAAATAGAAAGAGAACAAACCAAGCACTTCTCACCCCGATAGAATAGCGTTTTAGACCCCATTGTGACAAATGAATCCTTGAATGAACCCCTATGGATTTTATGATTCCTGAGGTTT